>JAZORS010000116.1:0-10397 GCA_045656725.1 Eubacteriales bacterium
ACTAACATCATCCACTGCCCCATCGGTAAGGCTTCCTTCGGTTCTGAGAAGCTTGCTGAGAACTTCAACACTCTCGTTGGCGCAGTTATTAAGGCTAAGCCCGCTGCTGCTAAGGGTCAGTACATCAAGAGCTGTGTAGTAGCTACAACGCAGCTCTTGATATACTGACCCTTAGCAGCAGCGGGCTTAGCCTTGATAACTGCGCCTACAAGAGTGTTGAAGTTCTCAGTAAGCTTCTCAGCACCGAAGGATGCCTTACCGATGGGGCAGTGAATGATGTTGGTCTTGTCAAGTCGATACTCGATCTTACCTGCCTTAGCCTCAACAACTGCCTTAGCAACGTCGGGAGTAACCGTACCTGCCTTGGGGTTAGGCATAAGTCCCTTAGGACCAAGAACCTTACCAAGACGGCCGATAAGACCCATCATATCGGGAGATGCAATAACAACGTCAAAATCAAACCAGTTTTCGGTTGTTATCTTCTGAACCATATCCTCTGCGCCAACGAAATCTGCACCTGCTGCAAGAGCAGCATCAGCCTTATCGCCGCGAGCGAAAACGAGAGTTCTTACGGTTTTACCGGTTCCGTTAGGAAGAACGATAGCACCTCTAACCTGCTGGTCTGCGTGACGGGAGTCAACGCCCAAGCGAATGTGAAGTTCAACAGTTTCATCGAATTTTGCCTTTGCTGTCTGGCAAAGGAGCGCAATAGCTTCATCTACGTCATAAAGTTTAGTTTTATCGATAAGCTCTACGCTGGATTTATATTTTTTACCCATTTTAGCCATTAATCCGTCCTCCTTACTCTTCTACTGTAATGCCCATGCTGCGTGCAGTTCCTGCAACCATGCTCATAGCTGCCTCGATAGAAGCTGCGTTGAGGTCGGGCATTTTTGTTTCTGCAATTTTGCGAAGCTGATCTTTTGTGAGCTTAGCAACCTTGGTTTTGTTAGGAGTTGCGGAAGCCGTTTCGATACCGCATGCCTTCTTAATAAGAACCGCTGCGGGGGGAGTTTTCGTGATAAATGTGAAAGAACGGTCAGCATAAACAGTAATAACAACAGGGATTATAAGACCCATATCGTTTTTAGTTCTTTCATTGAATTCCTTTGTAAAGTTAGGAATAGAAACACCGTACTGACCAAGTGCGGGACCTACGGGCGGCTGGGGAGTTGCCTTGCCTGCAGGAAGCTGTAATTTAATGTAACCTTGAATTTTCTTAGCCATAATAACACCTCCAAATGTGGTAATCCAAACGGGAGAATTATAAAAAAGATTTTCTCCCTCCCACTAATACATGGCGAAGCGCAGATTTATTCTGCAATTCTGACATCCTTTGCTTCTATCATCATAGGAATGTCGCGTCGACCTGTGGAAACGAGAACGACAAGCTGTTTCTTGTCCTCGCTGATTTCCTGAAGAATTCCCGAATATCCCTGGAAAGGACCGTTGAATACTTCAACCTTGTCCCCAAGCTTAAATTTAATCTCTTCAACGGTTTTCTCAACGTTGAACTGTTCAATTTCAGCATCGGAAAGGGGCGTAGGTTCGGAGCCGGGGCCGACAAATCCCGTAACTCCTGTAATGTTTCTGACGACGTGCCAGCTCTCATCGGTCATCGTCATTTTAATAAGAACGTAACCGGGAAGTATCTTGTTTTCCACTTCCTTCTCTTCGCCCTTATCGTTGGTAACAATAACGGTTTCAACCGGAACCTGAACGTCATAGATCAAATGACCGAGACCACGGTTTTCGACGATTTTCTCGATACTGATCTTTACTTTGTTTTCATAGCCCGTAAAAGTATGAGCAACGTACCATCTGGGACCGAGGTTTTTTTCATTTATATTACTCATAGAGCTTTATCAACCGATCATTCCTGCGAAAGAGTTAATGATCCACGCGCAAAGAGTATCAACAAGTGCAATGGCAACAGCAACTGCAACAACCGTTACTACAACGAGCTTCGTGTTTTTCTTAACTTCATTTCCGGATGTCCAAACGACCTTTTTCATTTCGCCTCTGACATCTTTGCAGAACTTAACGATTTTACGCCAAATACGGACGATGAAATTGGGCTTTTTATCGACAGATTTTGTCTTCACCTTGGTTTCGCTTACGGAATTTGCGTCCGCCTGTGAAACGTTCTTTTTGTTTTTAGCCATTCTTACAATCCTCCGATTACTTGGTTTCTTTGTGCAAAGTATGCTTGCGACAGAAACGGCAATACTTGTTCATTTCAAGTCTGTCCGGATCGTTTTTCTTATTTTTTTTAGTGTCATAATTTCTCTGCTTACATTCAGTACAAGCAAGTGTAATTTTGACTCTCATTGATTTCGGCACCTCCTAATAGAATTTCGGGCAAAGCCCGTGAATACCTCCCTCAATAATGGTTAGAGCCAACGCATTTGTCCCAAAAATGCGCACGAAAAAAAGACCTCTAACCAGAGGTAGGACAATTATAACACAAAACTTGCGCCTTGTCAATACTTATTATCAAAATAATATAAATTTCTTGATTTTATATTTTATATGTGCTATAATAAATAAAAACACAAAATCGGAGTAGACTATGCTTATAAAAATTCTCGATACCGGCACAATGGGAAGCGACACACCTCTGGATATATTAACAGAACTCGGCGATCTTGAAAAATACGATCAAACTCCGGAAAGTGAGCTTCACGAAAGAATTAAGGACGCGGACGTCATTATACTTAACAAAGTAAAAATAGACGAAAAAGCGATTGCCTCCGCTAAGCGTCTTAAACTTATTTGTGTTTTTGCTACCGGTTATGACGTTATTGATATAAAAGCCGCAAAAAAACATAACGTTGCCGTTTGCAACGTTCCTGCATATTCGACTGAAAGCGTAACTCTTTTTACCGTGTCAACGGTTCTGGCGCTTATGACGCATTTAAGAGAATATAATTCTTTTGTCACCTCGGGTGAATATTCAAAATCGAAATCCGCAAACCGACTCATACCGGTTTATCACGAATTAAGCGGAAAAACGTGGGGAATTGTCGGCTACGGCAATATCGGAAGATCCGTTGCAAAGCTTGCCCGTGCTCTTGGCGCAAAAGTAATTGTAAATAAAAGAACACCGACAGAGGACGCAGTATGCGTTGATTTTGAAACTCTTTGCCGGGAAAGTGATATTATTACTGTACACTGTCCCTTAAACGATGGGACGCGCGGTCTTATAAATAAAAGCACTATCGCTCTTATGAAGCCCGACGTTACCGTTGTGAACGTCGCGCGCGGAGCCGTTATCGTTGAAGAGGATATGGCACAAGCTGTTGAACACAAAAAAATCGGTGCATTCGGATCAGACGTTTATTCGGTTGAGCCATTTGGCGAAGAACATCCGTTTTACAGAATAATGAATTATCCCAACGTGCTCTTTACCCCACACGCCGCATGGGGCTCATACGAATCGCGTCTCAGGTGCACAAATACGGTTCTAGAAAATATCAAAGCATTTTTCGGCGGAGAAGTAAAAAACCGAGTTGAACTTTAAAAACGGAGAATTTTATGAACGACTTTTATGAAATAAAAAGCTGTGAAAAACGCGGTGTTGAAACCGAGGTTTTATTTGATATTGCCACTGCAAGATCTTCCGGTCTTTCTTTGGTTTCTCTCAAAGTAACGAAAAAGGAAAAAAGCAACGCGCTCAAAAACGTACTCCTTGCATTAAAAGACGCCAAAAAAAGAAGTATTATAGATTTTTACGTTCCGGATTTTGAGATTGCGGAAATGGGACCTGCTGCCAGCTATCTTCTTAACAAATTTCCCGAACTTGCAAACAGGGAAGAAGATACGGAATTTTATTCTGTTTATGTTAGAATATAAAAAACAACGGATGGTATCAAAACCATCCGTTAATTTATAAGCGCATTGCGCTTTATTATTGGTTTATTTTTGAGCCGCTTCAAGATATCTAACGACATCGCCAACCGTGTTGAGGTTGTGAAGGTCCTCGTCATCAATACTAACGTTAAATTTTTCTTCGCAAAGATAAACAAGATCGGCAAGTTCCAACGAGTTGATGCCAAGATCGCCAACAAGTTCTGCCTCGAGCGTTACAGCTTCGGGATTCACGTTGAATTCTTCAACTATAAACTGTTTCAAATTCTCGAACATAACAGTCCTCCTTATTTTTTATTTGTGCAAATTTTCTACACTTGTTTATGATACTATAAGTCGACTGTTTTGTCAATACTTTTTAAAAAAATTGTACATAATTGGCAAAAAGGCGGTAACAATTTTTTAATATTTTCAGTCTTTTTTGTATAAAATGTTAATATTACTTCTCGGGTTATAATATTTTTAAGCTTTGCAATTTTACTTTGACAAGTATTGACATGCGCCTGCGCGTGTGTTATAATATAATAAAGAAACAGGAGGTCTTAAATATGGATTTTTTAGGTTGGATTTGGGTATCCGTCTTAATTCTTGCTATAATAATTGAGCTCTTAACAGATCAGCTGATTTCAATTTGGTTTGTTCCGGGCGCGATAGTTGCAACAATTATGGATTTTTGCAGTGCGAAACCGGTTTGGCAAATTCTTGTTTTTGCCATAGTTTCCGTTGCGGGAATTATAATCGGTCAAAAATGTCTTAACAAATACTTAACACCGAAAAGAGAAAAAACAAACATAGATGCTATAATTGGTGAAAAATGCGTCGTAACTGAAAGAATTGACAACTTTGCAGGTTGCGGTCTGGCAAAAATCAAAGGCCAAGTGTGGTCCGCCCGCGGAGTTAACGAAAACGACGTTTTTGAGGTTGGAGAAGTTCTTAACGTCGTAGCCATTGAAGGCGTTAAATTAATTTGTAAAAAATAATATATTTTGGAGGTATTTATATGTTTAATACTTTACTTGCTGTAAACGCGGGTCCGATAATTATTATATTGGTAATTCTCGCGGCTGTAATCGCGCTTTTGATTGCAAACATCAAAATTGTGCCGCAGGCAACTGCGCAGGTTATTGAGCGTCTTGGAACGTACAAAACCACTTGGTCAAACGGTATTCATTTCAAAGTTCCTTTTATTGACCGTGTCGCAAAAAAATTGACTCTTATGGAGCAGGTTTCAGATTTCCCGCCCCAGCCTGTTATCACAAAGGATAACGTAAGAATGCAGATTGACACCGTCGTATTCTTCCAGATTACAGACTGTAAGCTTTACACCTACGGTGTAACAAATCCGCTTCTTGCTATTGAAAATCTTACGTCAACCACCCTTCGTAATATAATCGGTGAACTTGATCTTGACCAGACACTTACATCAAGAGATCTCATAAACACAAAAATGCGTTCAATCCTCGATGAAGCAACCGATGCTTGGGGAATCCGCGTTTCCCGTGTCGAGCTTAAAAACATCATTCCTCCGAGAGAAATCCAGGAAGCGATGGAAAAGCAGATGAAGGCGGAGCGTGAGCGCCGTGAGGCAATCCTCAGAGCCGAGGGTGAAAAGAATTCTACCATTCTTATTGCAGAAGGTAACAAGCAGCAGATGATTCTTGCGGCGGAAGCAGAGAAGGCGTCGGCTATTCTCAGAGCAGAAGCTGTAAAAGAAGCAAAAATCCGCGAGGCAGAGGGTGAAGCGGAGGCAATTCTTAAAATCAATGAAGCAACCGCAACCGGTATCAAAATGATAAACGAATCATCCCCCTCGGATCAGGTAATTTCTCTTAAGAGTCTTGAAGCGTTTGCGAAGGTTGCAGACGGCAAGGCAACGAAGATAATTATTCCTTCCAACATTCAGGGACTTGCAGGACTTGCTAACGCGCTTACCGAATCCGTAAAAGATCCGCAGTAAAGGCGAGATTAAAAAAATTGTAAAGAAGAAATAAAGACAGAAGAGAGAACAAATCGCTTTTCCGGCCGAAATGTTCTCTCTTTTTTTATATTGGTTTAAAATGAAAAAAAGTTATGAAAAGGTATTGACAAAATTTAAATCATCTGTTATAATATGTGACGTTGCAGTTAGTGCCTTTAGCTCAGCTGGATAGAGCAACTGCCTTCTAAGCAGTAGGTCGGGGGTTCGAGTCCCTCAAGGCACGCCATCTATTTGGTGGAATTAGCTCAGTTGGTAGTAGCGCCAGGTTGTGGCCCTGGAGGTCGTGGGTTCGAGCCCCATATTTCACCCCAAAAAAATCCTGAATGCAAAAGCATTCAGGATTTTTTCTTTTTACGCATTTGCTTGCAAATGCTGTTCACATTTTCACTCTGCAATAAATATTTCAGTTCTGATTTTGCGGTGTTTGGCAGTTAATTGGTAATTTTCTCGCATTTCAATACAGAAATTTTATCTGCAATAAGCGATATATTTACATGGCTCGAATTTTCTTCAAAAATGATATGCGAAATCTGATTTTCTATCTCACGTCTTATAATTTTCATTATTGCTCTTGCGCCTTGACGTTCTGATTTTGCCTTTTTGGCGATATATTGGGGCACTTCTTCGTCAAAGACAATTTCCACACCCATAATTGAAAGGCGGTTTTTGAGTTCGTTTAGCTTCTTTTCGGCTATCTCTGATAAAGTATATTCGTCAAGCTCGGAGAATTTGATAATTTCGTCAATACGGTTTATAAATTCCGGCCTAAAATATTCTTTAAGTGCTTTATTTATTTCGCCGCCGTTTTCAGAATTTAAAAATCCGACGCTTTTTCCTTCGGAAGCATGAGCTCCGATGTTTGAGGTCATAATTATATATGAATTTTTGAAATCAGCACGCCTGCCGCTCGAATCGCAAACAGAGCCCTCGTCGAAAATTTGCAAGAAAAGGTCAAGCACATCAGTATTTGCCTTTTCAATTTCATCAAGCAAAATAAGTGAATAGGGTTGTTTCCTGATTTTTTCGGTTAAATCGCCCCCATGCTCGCTTCCTACGTAGCCGGGAGGAGAGCCAATCAGCTTCGTAACAGAATTTTTCTCGGAAAACTCCGACATATCATAGCGAATCATAGCTTGCGCACTACCGAACAGCGCCTCTGTAAGTGCTTTTGATAGCTCGGTTTTTCCAACTCCGCTTGAACCGATAAATAAAAATACGCCCCTTGGTCTATCCTCGGAATTTATACCTACTTCATTTCTGACTACTGCCTCATATACCTCTTGTACGGCCTCGTTTTGTCCAAGAATCGAGGATGAAAGGGTTTGTTTTAAAGAATGCAAATCAAGGGAGCTTTTAAGTCCGCTAATCGGAATACCGGTCATCTCGTTCACGATTTCTCTGACAATATTTTTATCAACAGTAAGACTTGATGCGCCCTTGATCAGATGCGATGTTTTCTGTTCTGCAAGATAAATGTTTTTCAATTCATCGATAGTTATTGTATTAGCAAAATCATTATTCTGCCTAGTATTATATACCGAAATATTATCTATTTTATTGTTTGCCCTTAAATTTAATTTTGCGCACGCCTCGTCAATTATGTCTATTGCTTTATCCGGCAAATAACGGTTGTGAACGTATTTTACAGATAGGGCAACCGCCTCTTTAATCGCTTCATCCGAAATTGTGAGATTATGGTGATTTTCATATTTTTCACGTATTCCAAAGAGCATCTCTATCGCTTGATCCTTGCTCGGCTCGTTAACCACAAGCGACTGAAAACGTCTTTCAAGCGCCGCATCCTTTTCAATATATTTGTGATATTCAGAAAAGGTAGTCGCTCCAATTAGTTGAATTTCAGCTCTTGATAACTGCGGTTTCAGTATATTTGCCGCATCAATAGCCCCCTCGGCAGAGCCGGCGCCCACAATAGTGTGAATTTCATCTATAAACAGTATAACGTTTTTGTTTTTAGCCGCTTCATTGAGAATCGATTTTATTCTTTCTTCAAAATCTCCGCGATATTTTGAGCCCGCAACCATAGATGTAAGGTCAATAGAGTATATTACCTTGTTTTTCAGTATATCCGGTACAAGGGAATTGCGTATTCTTTGAGCCAATCCCTCAACTATCGCCGTTTTTCCAACTCCCGCTTCTCCGATAAGGCAGGGGTTGTTTTTCGTTTTTCTGGATAAAATTCTTATCAGTCGCTCTGTTTCTTTTTCGCGCCCTATAACAGGATCAAGCTTGCCCTTTCCGGCTATTTCGGTAAGATTCTTACCGTACTGATTAAGGGCAGTCATGCTTTGCGGTTTAGTTCCGGGAATTTCATAATGCTTTTCAGCAATTCGGAGTGTTGTCTGAATCTCATCGATAAGAAGTTCGGGATCTATTCCAAGCTCGCGCAGCAGCTTAACAGCCACAGATTCCTTTTCATCAAGAATAGCAAGTAAAATATGTTCCGTTCCGATTCTCAAAGAACCGTATTTAACAGATAAGCGATAAGAATTTTCAACTACGCTTCGGCAGCGCGGTGTCATATCCTTTGGATTCAGCGTAGTTTTTGAGCCGTATCCGGAATACTCTTTAATTTTTTCGCTTATTTTTTCGGAATTTATCCCTTTCTTTTCCAGCACCGCGGCCGCGCCGCACGCCCCCTCATTCGCAAGAGAGAGGAGTATATGCTCAGTTCCGATGTATGTGTGTCCAAGTTTTTCCGCAACCTTAACTGTGTTATTCAGCGCGCGCTCGGCGCGTTCCGTAAATTTATTACTCATTGATTTCCACCTCCGCCTTTTCAAATTATACCCCGTTTACTGTTTTTGAAACACGAAAGATGTATCAAAATCAATCAAATTCGTATCTTATTTCAAGTTCCTTGATTATTCTATCATAAAGAGGAATATCGACCTCGGCAGCGCCGGGAAGTGTAAATATAGCTCTTATATCCTTAACAGCGGATTCCGTATCGCGAGTGAAGAAATCGTTTATCTTCACCGCCGTAATATCCGTATAATATCGCCGCAATTCATCAAGCGCGTGATTTATTTTTAAAACCACGCTTCCTCTGTCCCCGAATTTATAAGGAAAATCAGAAATACCAGAAGGGAACTTCTCAGCATCATCGAGCAAAAGCATACCGAGATATTCCTCATACAGTTTTTCAAAGGTTAAATTGTCAACTGTTCCGCTTGTATTAAGCTTGAACATCCGCTGAAAATAAAGGGTTGCCTCGCGACTCGCATCCCCCCATACTCCATCGGGAAATACTCTCGGCATATCTTCATATTTATCGGAAAGGCGGTATAAATATTTCTGTATGTTGCTTATCGCGCTTTTTTTATCAAAAATTCTGTACATTAAAACACCTCTAACCAACTTCATAACCGGGGAACTGCCCCTCGCGGACGATACTGCCCTTGTATAAATCGTCGTATAAGCTCGTTATCGCATCCCACGTTTCAACCGAAACTCGCTCCGGATCTCCGCTTAAAGAAAATATCCTTTTAAATTCACGCACCGCCGCCGCCGTTGTAGGCCCGAAAACTCCGTCCGGCGTATTTATTCCGATAGACGGATAAGAGCGAGCTATAAAATTCAAATAGCGCTGTAATGCCTCCACGTCAGGGCCCGTAATACCGGGGCGCAAAACTCTGCCGGGAAACGGCAGGGTAGTACCTTCCTTAAATTCAAAAGGAACCGACTGTAAAAATGAAAAATAAACGTCCTCAATTCTTTCCCAGGTTAATCGGTCAACCACACCTGTTTCGGGATAACCGTAAGTACGTTGAAACGATATAACGGAGTTTTTAGTACCCGGACCGAAAATTCCGTCTATGGCAGGAGCAGTGACCGTCGGAACGAAAAGGGAAATATAGTTTAAGTAGTATTGAAGCGCAATTATACCGGCAGAAGCATCACCTTCTGAAAAATCTTCTGTAAATTGGGTGCTGATATCTTCAAGCGCGAGACCTTCAGAATTGACAGTTGATAGCTTTTTTACCGCGTTGTAGATTGCCTGTATTCTGAACCACGTATTTCTGCCGACAATTCCGTCCTGATCAAGTCCGAAAACCTCTTGAAATTTCTTTACGGCTTCTTCCGTTGTTTCTCCGAAAAAACCGTCCTCGGGATAAACCTTCGGAATTCCGGGAAAATTAAGAGCAATTCTGTTTAGCTTTCTTTGAATCAGCTCAATTTCATAGCCGGTATCCCCAAGACCGATCGGAACCGCGGGAACGCTTGAATCAAGATTTTCTATTTCAACGCCTTCAACAAGTTCAATATCGTTCCCGTAGTATCTTGTTAAGATTTGAAAGGCATTAAGTCCGGATTCGGCAAGCTCTACGCTGCCCCATTGTTCAAGTCCGTCACACGTTACCTCAACGCCGTCGCAAAAGGTTGCGAAAAGCGGTTCTATATTACCTTCGCGTCTTATGTACGAATTAAATATCTCATCGACGATATTTGAAATATTATCATATATATTTCTCTGGTACACGTAAGTCTGGTCGTAAGCAGGCGAGGAGGTGATATCAAAATCATATCC
>JAZORS010000117.1:0-5814 GCA_045656725.1 Eubacteriales bacterium
TTCGTATTACGTAAGGGAAAGAACTCATCTTGACCGCGCGGTTATGAAAAGAGGAACGAGCGTATATTTTACCGACAAGGTCGTTCCGATGCTTCCCACAGCCCTTTCAAACGGCGCGTGCTCTCTTAACTCCCATGAGGATAAATATGCCGTAAGCGCGGAAATTAAGCTTTCGCCAGAGGGAGAGATTTTGGGTGTTCGGCTCTCGCCGAGCATTATAAAAAGCCGTGTAAGAGGAGTTTATTCCGAGGTTAACGCGATTTTTGAGGGCAAGGCCGACACAGATATAAAGGAAAAATATAAAGAGGTAATGTGGGCGCTAAATGATATGCGCGAGCTTTACCTTATACTTTATAAAAAAAGCAAGGCGCGCGGAGCTGTTGAGCTTGATTCTCCCGAGGCGGAGATAATTCTTGACGGAAACGGCGCGCCAAAGGAAATCGTCAAGCGCGAGCGCGGTGATGCCGAGCGAATGATTGAGCAGTTTATGCTTGCCGCAAACGAGGCGGTTGCCTCGGCGCTTAATGAAAGGGGTATTCCCTGCGTATACAGAGTTCACGAAGCGCCGCCGCCCGATAAGCTTGATTCGTTTATTGATTACGTTCACAATCTCGGCTTTGACGCTTCCGTTATCTCGCGCGAAAAATGCGAGCCGAAAAGCTTTTCAGAGCTTCTTTGCCGCGCGGAAGACAGGGGTCTTTCCCTGCCCGTTTCCTATACCATGCTGCGCTCTATGGCAAAGGCGAAATATTCGGACAAGAACGATGGACATTTCGGGCTCGGAATTGAAAAATATTGCCATTTCACCTCGCCCATTCGCCGCCTTTCTGACCTTGCAACGCACAGGATAATAAGACGGGTGCTTTTTGAGGGCAAGGACGGGAAGCTCTTTGCTTCCTATGCAAGACGCGCCGCTGCCGCCGCAAGCGAGGCAGAGCTTCGCGCGCTTGCCGCAGAGAGAAAAATCGAAAATCTATACAAGGTTATTTATATGAAGGGCCGCATCGGCGAGGAGTTTGACGCTATTATAAGCTCGGTTACCGCTTTTGGATTTTTCTGCATGCCGGAGAATACCTGTGAGGGACTTGTTCCCATAAGCGAGCTTGGATACGGCTTCGTTTTCGATGAAAAAACGCTTACCATAAGGCGCGGTGACGAAAGATACCGCCTTGGCGACCGCGTACGTGTGCGCCTTGCGGAAGCGGATATTATAAGAGGGAAATTAAGATACGACTGTATTGGCCTGATTTGACGGGAAAGCCCCGCAATTTGGGCGGAAAGGAAAAAATGCAAAGAAAGCTGACATATATTGCGCTATCCGATATGCTCTTTATACTTTTTCTTGCGCTTTCGGGCTCTTTGCCCAAAGTTGCGGGGGGCGTGTTTTATTATCTCGCGTATATTATCCCTGCGGCAATTCTTTTTGCAAGCTTTCGCGAGGCCTTTTCGTTAAAGGGCTTTTTGGGACGGCGCACGGCTGAATATTCTTCTTTATTTCTTTTTCCCTTCCTTTTTTGCGTAATGCTCGTGTCGTTTATTACCTCGGAGCTTCTCGGACTTTTCGGTGTTTCAAATACCGTTGACGTTTCGGGCAACATCATTGTTTCCCTTCTTGAAAATGCGCTTTTACCTGCCGTTTTTGAGGAGGTGCTTTTCAGGCTTCTTCCGATTACGCTTCTTTCGGCATATTCAAAAAAAGGCGCTGTTATTATTTCCGCGCTTTTCTTCGCTCTTGCTCACGGAAATCTTTTTCAGATTCCCTACGCGCTTGTTGCGGGAATCATTCTCGGACTTATCTATCTTGCATCGGGCAGCATAATCCCATCTGTCGTGCTTCATTTTGTAAACAATACTTTATCTGTTTTTATGCTCCGAAACTTTGAAAACGAGGCGTTTATTTACGCTGTCTATATAACGGTTGCGGTAGGCACAGCCGCATCTTTAATTATTCTTTTGTTTAAGAGAGAACGTTATTTAACACCTATAAAGAATATACTTTCGGAAAAGGCAAAAATCAGCTTTGCGCCGGGCGCTTTGATATACACTCTCGCAACCCTTTTGCTTTCCGTTATCAATTTTATTTCTCTTTTTTAGAGGTAGCTTATGACGACTGATGAAAAATTTATGAAAAGAGCAATAGAGCTTGCCCGTCTTGCGGAGGCGGAGGATGAGGTGCCCGTCGGAGCTCTTGTCGTGCGCGACGGTGAGATAATTTCCGAGGCGTATAACACGCGCGAGGGCGACAAATGCGCCACTCACCACGCAGAAATACTTGCTATTGAGGGGGCGTGCCGTGCGCTTGGTGGCTGGCGGCTTCCCGGTGCTACTCTTTACGTTACGATGGAGCCCTGCGCTATGTGCGCCGGCGCAATAATAAACGCGAGAATTGAGCGCGTGGTTTTCGGAACGCCCGATTTGCGCTTCGGTGCTTTCGGCTCGCTCCTTAATCTTGCCGAGCTTCCCTTAAACCACAAGCCCGAGATTTTGGGCGGTGTTTTCGGAGATGAAACACGCGAAATGCTTTCTTCTTATTTCAAGAAAAAAAGAGTTAAAAAAACGGCGGATTGACAATCGCCGACTTATGTGTTAAAATACGGTAAAAGATTTTAAAAAGAAAGAGGCGTTTATGAAAAAGGAATATATCGAATGCGGAAGAATAATTGCGCCTCACGGAGTCAGGGGGCTTGTCAAGGTTGAATCCTGGTGCGACAGCCCGTCTGTTCTTGCTTCCCGCAAGCGTATCTTTTTGTTAAAGGGTGCGGAATATACAGAACATAGGGTTGAGTCGGCATCGGTTTCCCCGCACGGCGTTATAATGAATATCGGTATCCCGAGCCGCGAGGATGCGCAGATGATGAAAAACACGGTTCTTTATCTTAAAAGGTGCGATATTCCCATTCCGAAGGGCGCATCGCTTATAGTTGATATGATAGGGCTTCCCGTTATTGACGTTGATACGGGAAAGGTTTACGGAACGCTCAAAGAGGTGAGCGAAGGGGCTCGTTCAAGGCTTTATTCGGTCAGCACCGACTGCGGTGAGGTTCTCATTCCCGACGTTCCCGAATTTATTAAAAAAGTTGACACGGATACGGGTATATATATTAAACCTATTCCCGGATTTTTCGATTAGGCAAGAGTAAATAATCCGAACCCGCTCTGAAACCTGAATTTTCAGCGCTTTCGGCACTTATCTCTCTTGCAAAGGATTAAGGACTGCTATGAAATTTGAATGTATGACGCTTTTCCCGGAAATGATAAAAAGCGTTCTCGGAGAAAGCATAATCGGGCGCGCGCAAAAGGCAGAGATTATTTCTGTCGGCTGTCACAATATAAGAGATTTTTCACAGGATAAGCACAGAAAGGTTGACGACACACCCTTTGGGGGCGGTATGGGTATGCTTATGAGCTGTCAGCCAATATACGACTGCTATAAAAGTATTGCCGATAAGATTCCCGATGGCGAAACGAAAAGAGTCGTTTATATGTCCCCGAAGGGAAAAATCTTTTCGCACGAGATGGCAGAGCGCCTTTCAAAATATGATAATCTTATCTTTTTGTGCGGACACTACGAGGGTGTTGATGAGAGGATTATCGACGAGATAGTCGACGAGGAAATTTCTATCGGAGACTACGTTGTAACCGGTGGCGAAATTCCTGCCTGCATCGTAATTGACGCGGTTGCAAGGCTTTTGCCGGGCACGCTTTCCTCTGACGAATGTTATACGGGCGAGTCGATAGCGTCGGGGCTTCTCGAATATCCGCAATACACAAAACCGAGAGTTTTTATGCAAAGGGAGGTTCCCGAGGTGCTTCTTTCGGGCGACCATAAAAAAATAGCTGAATGGCGGCTCGAACAGTCGATAAAATTAACCGCCGAAAGAAGGCCGGAGCTCCTTGAAAAATGCCCCGAGCTTCTTACAAAAAAAGAGAAAAAGAAGAGAAAATAAAGAAAAAAGAGAGGAGGCAGGTGCTTTATGAATGATAAAAAGATCTTTGAAAAGCATAGATATTCCGTTTTTTCATCAATAGGAATAAGCGGCTTCGGACTTCAAAAGAAAATTTTGAAAAATTCCTTTACCGACTTTCTCTCAAAGCTTTCGGATGCCTTCGTTTACACCACTACAAGAGCTTATGGCGCGGCGGCATTCTTTTACGGTCTTCTTTCCGTTATTATCTACTTTATCAAGTTTTATAACGGAAACGCGCCAAGCCCCATATATTGGATAACGGGAATAAGCTTCTCCTTGCTTGCGGTGGCGCTGCTTATATTTGATAAGCCGATGTGTATTGCCTTGCAGGATTTTCCGATAACGGACTACGTTTTCTTTGAGTTTTTCTCCGTAAAGAGAATGAATAAAAAAGAGAACGTCAAGGTCATTCCTACCCTTCTTGCGGTCGTTATCGGCTTGGCTTTTGCCGGCTTGACCGTCTTTATAAATCCCGTATACGTTCTTCTTGCCTTGGGTATTCTTATATTCGTTGTGGTGTCGTTTGTAACACCGGAATTCCCTTTGATTTTCGGCTTGCTTACAGCTCCGTATCTTTCGCTTTTAGCCGACACGGGTATTATTATAGCGGCATCAGTTCTAATTTCGTTCCTTTCTTTTGCGAGAAAGGTAGCCGTCGGAAAAAGAGTTTATAATTTCGATATATACGACGTTTTGATTTTCGCGCTTATTATTTTGTTTGCACTTGGCGGAATAATGAACGGTGATAAGACGAATTTCATAATGGCGGCGCTGATTTTAGGATATATTCCGGCATCAAATCTTATAGTCAACAGGCGTCTTCTGGACCGCGCGGTTATTTCGCTTATCGCTTCGTCCGTGCCGATAGCCGTAATGGATATAATAGG
The DNA here is from genome assembly GCA_045656725.1 of Eubacteriales bacterium. Lineage (GTDB taxonomy): Bacteria > Bacillota > Clostridia > Oscillospirales > CAG-272 > UBA1740. The sequence continues at coordinate 4,856 of JAZORS010000117.1, forward strand.
ATTTTTCGCAACGCCGGGCAGCGCGCTTTCGGCTTTACCGAGCTTCTTTGCGTCCGATGACGCATATTATGCCTATGTGCTGATAGCCGCAATTTTCTCCGTAGTCGGCACTGCGGAAGCAAAAAATATTTTCTCAAAGACTGCTTGTTTTCTCATATTTGCGCTTCACGCATTCTCGCTTTTATTATCAATGAATCCGGGGCTTTATCTTGCTCTCTTTATGACGGCGCTTGCCGCTTTCGTTATATTTTCAAAGCGAGGAAAGAAGCTTGTCTTGTTTCCGCTTCTTGCCCTGCCGTATCTCTTATTCCTTTTGCCGACGTCGGCTATCGACTTTGTGTACGGCTTGCTTGGGCACAGCCCGAGCTATTCGGTGCGCCTTCAAAACTTTCAGGCATCGTTTGAGATTTTCAAAAAGTATCCCGCCTTTGGAGTGGGTCTTACCGCAGATGCGCCGAGCGCCAATATGATAATAACGCTCCTTGTCGATTTCGGACTGCCGATTGCTTTGATTTTCGGATTTTTATATACTCTTTCCGTTTTCCACATTTCCGCTGTTAAGGTGCGCTTTAAGGAGTCCTCGGTGCTGTTGGTTGGCTCGGCGGCGGCGCTTGCGATGTTTGCCGTGGCTTCATTCGGAATGAGCTCTGACGTCTTTGCGGATGCGGGAATACACTATTTGTTTGTGGCTGTTTTCGGAATTTTTTCCTCGTCAATGCGAATGGCAAGGGGCGAATATGAGGACAGACAGAGCTATTTCAGTGCCCAAAGAAGCGACGATTCCTACGTCGTAGATATGAGAATTTGGTAAAAAACCGCAAAAAACAGTGTAAATTTGTTCCTTTTTAAAGATTTTGTAAAAAAAGTATTGATTTTTACATAACAATTTGTTATACTTTAAGAAATGAAACTCCAAGGAGATAATGTCAATGATTTCTCTTAACGTAACGATAAATAAC
>JAZORS010000118.1:0-4794 GCA_045656725.1 Eubacteriales bacterium
CCGCTCGCTATTGAATACACGGGTAGGGGGTTACCCTCATCATCCTGCAAAATATAGCTTTTAAAGCCGTGAAGAATTCCCTCTGTTCCGTAGCTCATAGTAGCGGCATGATTTCCCACTCCCGCGCCCTTTCCAAGCGGCTCAACTCCGTATATCTCAACGGGGTCCGAAAGAAACGGCACAAACATTCCGATAGAATTCGAGCCGCCGCCAACCGAGGCGCAAACAGCATCGGGCATAATACCCGTCATTTCAATAAACTGCTCTCTTGCTTCTATACCGATTACCGTCTGAAAATCTCTTACCATTTTCGGAAACGGATGCGGCCCGAGCGCCGAACCGATACAGTATATCGCGTTTTCATATTCGTTAAGGTAAGCTTCAAAAGCCGCGTCGACTGCTTCCTTGAGAGTTCTGAGTCCCTCTTTAACGGGAATTACATTCGCGCCGAGCATCTTCATTCTGATTACGTTGGGGTACTGCTTTTCAATATCGACCTCACCCATATAAACGTCACACTCAAGTCCGAAATATGCCGCGGCGGTAGCTATGGCAACTCCGTGCTGACCTGCGCCCGTTTCGGCAATCAGCTTTTTCTTTCCCATATATTTTGCGAGAAGCCCCTCGCCCATACAGTGATTCAATTTATGAGCGCCGGTGTGATTGAGGTCCTCGCGCTTCAAATATATCTGGCAGTTTCCGAAAAGGCGCGAGAGGCGCTCACAGTGATAGACGGGTGTTGGTCTTCCCTGAAACTCTTTTCTTATTCGCCTGAGCTCGTTTATAAACTGTGCCGAATGGCATATCGCCTCATAAGCATTATCCGCCTCGTCAAATGCCGCTTTCAGATGAGGGGGAACGTAGCTTCCACCAAACTCTCCGAAATATCCCTTCTCGTCAGGGAAGCTTTTTATATAGTTTGCAAAATCCTTATAGCTTTTCATTTTTAGTTCCTTTACGGTATAATTTCTTTGATTTGTTATATTTTTTGGCTGTTTTGTGTTTTTAGAAGCCGACTCGCCATCGTTTGTTTTTCATCTTTTCCTCTCCTTTGGCAACAAATAAAAAAACCGAGTGAAAGCGAAAAATTCTTTCACTCGGGGCGAATAAACGTCGCGGTGCCACCCGATTTTATAGCTAAATACTATCTCACGTACCTGTATACGTTTCGCTTATAACGCTGCTGTGCGTCGGATACTACTGAGTGTCAGCTTTTCGCTCCGCCCTCAAAAGTCCATTCAACAGACGTTTTCTGCCGCGCTCTCAGCGCCCGCGGCTCTCTGTGAGAAAATCGGAAGTCCGTTTACTACTCTTTTTCTTCGGTTTATGTGGGAATTATACTACTATTATATGATTTTGTCAATAGTTTTTCCGAAAATTATCTTCTCCAATATTTTCTGTCAAGTGAGCGATACATTATCGCCTCGGCTACGTGCTCCTCGCCGATAACTTCTTTTCCGTCAAGGTCGGCTATCGTTCTCGCAACTCGCAGAACCTTATCGTGTCCTCTTGCGGAAAGACCGAGAGACTCGTATGCCTCACGCATAAGCTCAACTGCCGCCTCTGTCGGCTTGCAGTATTTATGGAGTATTTCGGGAGTCATATTAGCATTGAGCATCCCCGGCTTATCGCCGCCCTTTTCGAGTCGCTCGTTGGTAAAGCGTCTTGCGGCATTCACCCTTTCGCGTATCTTTTCGGATGGCTCACCCGCTTTTGTTCTGCCCGCTATTTCGTCAAAGGAAACGGCAGGGAGCTCTATCTGAATATCAATTCTGTCAAGAAGGGGGCCGCTGACCTTTGAAAGATATTTCTGAATCATAGTCGGTGTGCAGGAACACTCTCGCGTTTCGTCGCCAAAGAAGCCGCATTTGCAGGGATTCATCGCCGCCACGAGCATAAAGCTCGACGGATAGCTTATCTTTGCCGCCGCGCGAGTTACCGTAACCACACCGTCCTCAAGCGGCTGACGAAGCGCCTCGGTAACGGATTTTGTAAATTCGGGAAGCTCGTCAAGGAAAAGGATACCGTTATGGGCAAGGGAAATCTCACCCGGGCGTGCGCTTGCTCCGCCTCCTATGAAGCCCGCAGGGCTTACTGTGTGGTGCGGGGAGCGAAACGGACGGGAGTTTACTAAATTGCCCTTCAAAACACCCATTACAGAATGAACCTTCGTGGTTTCTATCGCCTCATCGAAGGACATATCCGGAAGAATAGAGGGAAGCCGCTTTGCAAGCATGGATTTTCCCGCACCGGGCGGGCCTATCATAAGAACGTTATGTCCGCCTGCCGCGGCTATTTCAAGAGCGCGCTTTGCCTTATACTGACCGCGCACCTCGGAAAAATCGGGACAGTCCTTGTTATAATTAAGATTAAATTCCGATTTGTCGTGGCGTTCGGCAAGTATCTCGCCCTTGCCGCACAAATGCTCGTACAGCTCCTTAAAGCTCTTGACGCCGAAAACCTTGATTCCGTCAACAACGGATGCCTCGCCTCTGTTGTCATACGGAACGTAAACCTCTTTTCTGCCTATATCGCGTGCTGAAACGACCATCGGAAGAACACCGCCGATTGCGCGCACCTCGCCGGAAAGGGAAAGCTCACCGAGAAAGCATTTATCCGAAAGGTCAACGCTATGGGGAATAACACCGCCCGATTGAAGAACGGCTGTAAGTATAGCAAGGTCAAAAACGCTTCCTTCTTTTTTAACGTCAGCCGGAGCGAGATTTACCATTATATCGAGCGAGGGAAATCTGAGACCGGAATTTTCACAGGCAGACTGAACGCGGTTCTTGGCTTCTTTAACAGCGGCATCGGGAAGACCTACAAGCTCAAATTTAGGTATTCTGTTCCACGAGCTACATTCGACAGTCACCTCAAATCCGTCTATTCCGACAAGGCCGGAGCTATAAACTCTTGATAGCATATTTCCTCCAAAGCGCAAAATCTAGTGTGTTTTAGTATATTATAATATACGAAGTTCGTGTCTGTCTGCTAGCAAGCAAGCGCGAACGAGGTATATTTCAAGGAATGTGCGAAAATCCTCGATTTTCGGTGTGGTGCCGCAAGGCAACACGGTTATTACACATATATTATACTATACTTCGTCATTTAAATCAATAGCTTGACAAAATTTCCGGGGTGGTTTATAATCATAGTGATATGCGGCTTGAAAATACTGTATTTTGGCATGGGAGCATCTTTATCCCGCGAAAGCAAAACAAAAAACGACAACTATGATTTACATATAACAAGCTGATTCACCCGTTTATTTAACACGGATACCTATTCAAACAAAGCAAGGAGGCAAAAATGGACGAAAGATTTTCAAGGAGCGAAGCGCTTCTCGGCGCGGAACAGATGGCGCGCCTCAGAAGTTCGCGCGTTGCCGTTTTCGGTATCGGCGGTGTTGGTGGATATGCGTTTGAAGCCCTTGTCAGAACAGGCGTTGGCGAAATCGATATTTTTGACTCCGACAAGGTGGAAAAAAGCAACTTAAACAGACAAATTATAGCCACGGAAAACACCCTTGGACTTTACAAGGTTGATGCAGCAAAGGAAAGAGCGCTTTCAATAAACCCCGAAGCAAAAATCAACGCTCATAAAATGTTTTTCTCGGAATCGTGTTCAGACGATGTTGATTTTTCACGCTATGACTACGTTATCGATGCCATCGACACCGTTACATCAAAGATTTTCTTAGTGACAAAATGCAACGAGGCAAACACGAAAATTATTTCCTCAATGGGCACTGGGAATAAGCTTGACCCTACAAGGCTTGAAATATCCGACATTTACAAAACCTCGGTTTGCCCTCTCGCAAGAGTTATGAGAGGGGAGCTTAAAAAGCGTGGAATAAAATCGCTTAAAGTTCTCTATTCGCGCGAAGAACCTGTCAAGGTAACGGTTTCCGACTCAGGCGCTCAAACAAAGCGGCACAGCCCGGCAAGCGTTGCGTTCGTACCCTCTGTTGCAGGACTTATAATAGCAGCCGAGGTTATAAAAGATCTTATAAAATTCTAACAAGCAAAAAAGAGCCAAAGCACAGTTTTTACTCCGTGTTTCAGCTCTTTTTTATTTGATAAGCAACGCCCTCTTTGCGCATCACGGATAAGGTGGCGCGACGTGTGCATAAGCACTGGGGCGTGTCAAAATTATCCTGTTTTGCCCATATTTAAAATCACAAAAAAACGAAAACGTTTTACATGCATTTTTGTCCGTTGATTATAAGCTCAAAGGCAGTTCCAAGCTTGTCTGCCGCGCGGCGGCAAAGCGTCATTCTCGTGAGAAAAATCTCAAAATAGTCGAGCATTGAGCTTATCTCGGTGTCAATAGTCAAATTAAGGGAAATCACTTTGTTTTCCTTATCTATTTTCAGCTCTGATTTTTCAACGGAATAATTAACTCTGTCATGAATATCAAAGCTTGAAAGCTCGCTGTTTCTGACACGGCTTCGGCGCACGTCGGTTTTGTCCGCAAGAATCAAAGCAGCGGCAATAGGATTTACAGGAATTCCGACTCCTTCGTCGTGATTTCCGATAGCGGTTACAACGGAAGCAATATCCTCAGCCGGCATTCCCATTTTGTCAAGAATCCTGAACGCCATTACAGCGCCGCTTTGAGAATGCTCCGAGCGGTTAACGAGGTTTCCGATATCGTGAAGGTGAGCCGCTATTTTAGTGAGTTCAACGGTTTTTTCATCATATCCGAGAGTGATAAGTATATCAGCTGCACACTCTGCAACCTTAAAAACGTGTGCGAAGCTATGTTCCGTAAATCCAAGTGCGGAAAGAGAAG
>JAZORS010000119.1:0-6424 GCA_045656725.1 Eubacteriales bacterium
GATGCAGGAAACATTAACAACTGGATGGATCCCAAGGAATGCTACGAAAAGCTTTCCAAGCTCTATACCGGCTCATACAAGAACAAGCCGATGTACGTTATTCCTTATTCGATGTCCGTTGTCGGCTCTGATTTCGCTAAATACGGAATTGAGCTTACGGATTCCATTTACGTAGTTCTTAATATGCTTATTATGACTCGTGTAGGTCTTAACGTTCTCGAAGCTCTCGGCGATAGCTCCGATTTCATTAAAGGACTTCACGCAAGAGCTGATATTGACGAGGAAAATAGATATATATGCCATTTCCCTGAGGATAACACTATCTGGTCAGTTAACTCCGGTTACGGCGGAAATGTTCTTCTCGGTAAGAAGTGCTTTGCGCTTCGTATAGCATCATACCTCGGCCGCAAAGAGGGCTGGATGGCTGAGCACATGCTCATTCTCGGTATTGAGAGCCCCGACGGAGAGGTTAAATACATATCCGCTGCATTCCCCTCTGCTTGTGGAAAAACCAACCTTGCAATGCTTATTCCTCCGGAAATTTACAGAAGCAAGGGATATAAGACCTGGTGCGTAGGTGACGATATTGCTTGGCTTCGTGTCGGTAAAGACGGTCGCCTTTGGGCAGTTAACCCCGAAAACGGATTCTTCGGTGTTGCTCCCGGAACTAACCTTAACTCCAATCCCAACGCGCTTAATACGGCTATGTCCGATACCATTTTTACCAACGTTTGCCACAATCTTGACGATAATACTGTTTGGTGGGAAGGTCTTGATAACAATCCTCCCAAAAATGCTCTTAACTGGAAGGGTGAGGTTTGGGACTACACCAAGTATGACAAGGCTGACAAGGTTAATACCTCAGGCGCTCATCCTAATTCAAGATTTACCGCTATGGCAAGTAACTGTCCTTGCTTATCCGATAAATTCAACGATCCTGCAGGTGTTCCGATTTCCGCTATCGTATTTGGCGGACGCAGAGCAAAAACCGCTCCCCTCGTATATCAGTCGCGTTCCTGGCAGAACGGAGCATTTATCGGCTCGATTATGGCTTCAGAAACAACCGCTGCGGCAGCAGGCGCTGTCGGCGTAGTTCGTAGAGATCCCATGGCTATGCGTCCCTTCGTTGGATATGATATGGGTGATTATTGGGCACACTGGCTTAATATGGGCAAGCTTGCTCCCAATGCTCCCAAAATCTTCCACGTTAACTGGTTCAGAACCGATGACGAAGGTCACTTTATCTGGCCCGGATTCGGTGACAATATGCGTGTTCTTATGTGGATACTTGCACGTTGCGAGGATAAGGTGGACGCTGTTGAAACCGCAATCGGATACGTTCCTAAAATCGAAGACATCAACATAGAAGGTCTTGACGTAAGCGAAGATACTCTTCGTGAGCTTCTCTCCGTTGACAAAGAGCTTTGGCTTGAAGATTGCCGCGGAATTCGCGAGTTCTACAAGCAGGTTGGCGATAGAGTTCCCGCTGAATTCTACGAGGAGCTCTCTCAGCTCGAAGAGCGTCTTTCCAAGTAATTTAAAAACGCATATATAAAGGAAGGAAAAAAGAGATGAAAAAATTATTTGCTCTTTTGATCGCGCTTGTGCTTTCAATATCTCTCGTTTCATGCGGCGGAGAAACAGGCGATGATCCCACACCCCCCGAAGTAAACCCCGATATCAACATTGGTGAGGACGGAGAAGTTAATCTTCCTATTATCGATTACACCCCTAAGGACGAAGACTGATTTCGGGGTGCCGAAAAGACGGCAAAATAACAGCGAGCATGTAGCGTGATACTCTTACAGGAGTATTCACGCTACAACTATGATTGCCCTGCGGGCAAGTTATGAGTTGTGAAATGCTACGCATTGTTATGATTGGCTTTGCCAAGTTTTAGGTTACAAGGGCAATTATATCATAACGCTTGCCGCGCAAGCTCATAACGGTCGAGCATAAGTGTTGCAAAGCAACTCTGCGAGCTTCATAACTCTAAACCAAACGAACAGAAAAAGAGCAGACATACAAGTTTTATCTTGCGTGTTTGCTCTTTCTGTTTGTAAATATGGGTTTGGGCGGAGTTGCGGTGCAACTTTTACCCATATTTGTCTTTGACCGGTCAAATGCGAAGCTCGGCGTTATTTTTATATGAAAACAATAAATTTAAAATTAATCTTATGTTAATGCAAAAACAGTAAAAAGAGCGATGAATACTGAAAAAACACCGCAAAAAAATTTCATTAGCATATATTTTCTCATTGAAAGATTAAGCTCGGATATAATGCTTTTTGATTGCAAATGCACGCAAGTGCCGGAAAATGAGAGCGCAAAAGCGGAAAAAGCAATTTTTAATGGGTATGAAAATTCGGATACCGAAATTATTTTTGCCGCATTCCCAAGCTCAAAAAAGCAGGCTAAAACAGTATAAAGAAAGGTATTCGGTATCAAGTCCGATATAATTCCGAGCAAAACGGAAAACAGAGTTATAAAGCCACAGCAAATAAGGGTGTTAAGCGAAGCATCTTTTACGGATTTTACAAGCGAAAATTCATAAGATATTTCATTTTTTTCTGTATTTTGCGATGCTTTTTTTCCAAGCGAAAAAAGGCATCCCACAAGGATAGATGCAAGTGTGTTTGCAAAAATCAAAATCAAACCGTCGCTGATTTTTCCGCGTATACCGTAACCTATACCGCCAACTATAAAGGCGGGACTCGGATTATTGGAAAATCCGATAAGACGTTCAAATTCGTTTTTTGTTATTTTGCCGCAAATATATAATTCCTTTGCAAGCTTAACTCCCGTAGGAAAGCCGCAAACAAGACCTGATATGAAAGCGGCGAGGGCATAAGAATTTATTTTAAAAAGTCGAAGAAAAGCGTTTTTCAGAAATGGAATTTTTTCAAAGCAAAGACTTGAAAGCATAAGGTCGCTGAGTATCATATAGGGGAAAATTGCGGGTATAATTGCATTAAAACAGATAAGAAGCCCCCTTTGAGTATAGATGGAAATTTTTGAAGAATACAGTGTTGAAAGGATCAGTGAGATAAATATAATCGACAGGGAAAAACATATTTTTACAAAATCTGCCTTGTAATAACACTTGGTTTTTGAATAAAAATTCTTTCTCGTCATTTTCTTAACCATCCAACATAGATTGTATTAAAGATTTATGAAAGGACGAAGCGGATAATGATAAAATTATTCAAAAGGATAAAGGGACTTGCTGATTCTCTGTCCGGACAATTCTCTGACTTTCACATTGAGATAGATAAAAACAAAAGCGGACTTACAGTTCTTGTTGGCGGTGCTTTTTCAGTCAAAGAATATCAAGATACCTCCTGTGTCTTAAAGACGGCGATGGGGGAGGTTAAGATGTTGGGAAAGGGTCTTGATATAGCAGTTTATGAAAATAAAACTGTGGAAATATCGGGAAGAGTTGAGGAGGTTTGCTTTGCGTATTCCAAGAATTGATATGTGGGCGCTCGGTTACCGCGTCTTTACCTTTAACCCATGTGACCTTGGAAAAATTGCCGATTTGTTTTTAAAAAACGGAATTAACGTGAGGTTTTTTGGTTCTTCCGTAAAAATTCCGCGGAGCGAGGAAGAACGCGTTATTTCGCTTCTTTCGGGCAAATTTCAATATGAAGTATCGGAAGTGCGCGGAGCTCTTGGCTGGCTTTCGAGATTTTTAAAGCGGCGCGGCGCACTTTTTGCGCTTGTTATTTTTGGCGTTCTCTTTATTTTTTCATCTTCACTCGTATGGGATGTGAGAATAGAAGGCATAGAGCCGGCGCTGGAAAAAGAGATTGAGGCCAGGCTTTATGAAGCCGGGCTTAAAGAGGGGCGCCTTTGGGCTCGAATTGATAAAAATGAAATCGAAAACCGCGTTCTTCAAAGCTGTGATAAGGTATCGTGGCTAAACATAAACAGACGCGGTACCGTTGCGTACGTTAACGCTGTTGTGCGGCTTGATTTTGAGGAAAACGAAAATCCCGTAGGCTATGCTAATATTGTCGCGGAGCGGGACTGTATAATCGAGGAAATACGCGTTGTGCGAGGTTATCCCTTGGTCAAGGTTGGAGATACCGTAAAAAAGGGACAGATTCTGATTTCCGGCGCGTATCCTTCTGAAATAGGGGGAGGATTTTGTTACGCAGAGGGAACAGTTATAGGCAGTTATTCCGATTCGTGCCGGGTGGACATCACAAGAAGTGATCGCGTAAAACGGCTGAAAAAGAAAAAAACCGTGGCGTTTTCGGTAAAAATTTTTGGATTTTCTTTAAAACTTTATAAAAATTATAGAAATTTAGACGGTGAGTGTGTTATAATAGAAAATGAAGAAGTGCATTCGATTCTCGGCGGCAAGGAGCTTCCAATCAGCACTTTCACTGAAACGCTCGTAATTTATGAGCTTTCCACTCTTGAAAGAACCGATGCCGAGCTGGTGAGCCTTGCCCGTGAAGAAATGCAGAATTTGCTTCTTAAAGACTTAAAGAATAAAACGCTGCTCAAATTAAGAACGGAGGCGGAGTTTTCTGATGAAAGCTATATAATGACGAGCTATTATACGTGCACCTCGTCTGTCGGAAAAGCTCTTGAATTTGAAGCAGAAAGAAAATAAAAACGCGCCGCCTTGGCGCATGGGAGTTAAAGTGGCAGAAAAAATAGTAACGACAAATTCAAATGACGCAACATCTATGCTTTTTGGCGCGTTCGATTCAAACGTAAAGCTTATCGAGTCGGCATTCGGTGCTAAAATTTCAAATAAAAATACAAGAGGCGAGGATGGGGATGCCATAGTTGTTTCCGGAGACGAAAATGCCGTAGAAATGACCGTTCGCACTCTTGAATATCTTAAACGCATGGTTGGAAACGGAGAATCCGTCAGCGATCAAAGCGTTGAATACGTTATCGGCCTTGTCAGAGATAATCTTGACGGACAGGATGAGAAGTTTTTTGACAATATTATAAGCGTAACTAACAGAGGAAAGCCGATAAAGGCTAAAACCTACGGTCAGAAAAAATACGTCAAGGCAATAAAGTCAAGCACCATCGTAATCGGCACAGGACCTGCCGGCACGGGTAAAACCTTTCTTGCGGTTGCTATGGCAACCGAGGCGCTCAGAAATAAAGAGGTTTCCCGAATAATCCTTACTCGCCCTGCGGTTGAAGCAGGTGAACGCCTTGGATTTTTGCCGGGAGATTTGCAAAGCAAGATTGACCCTTATTTAAGGCCTCTTTACGATGCTCTCTTTGAGATGCTCGGACCGGAGAATTTCTCAAAGTATATGGAACGGGGAACGATAGAGATAGCGCCCCTTGCTTATATGCGCGGAAGAACGCTTGATGACTCGTTTATAATTCTTGACGAGGCACAGAATACCACTCCCGAACAGATGAAAATGTTTTTAACCCGTCTTGGTTTCAATTCCAAGGTTGTTGTGACGGGTGACCTTTCGCAAACCGATTTGCCCGACGGCAAAAAAAGCGGTCTTGCCGTGGTTAAGAAGATTTTGACCGATATTGAGGGGATTACCGTCTTTGAATTTTCAGAGCGCGACGTGGTAAGGCACAGTCTTGTAAGAAAAATTATTTCAGCATACGACAAATACGAAAAAGAATCAAGGCAAAACGGAAGAAAATAAGAGGGAATTGAAAAATGACCGGATTAAAGATAAATTTTTTGGCAAGCAAAAAATTCGAGGAAATTGACTATTATTTTAAGAAAACGGTAAGACAGGCGGTCGCGAAAACCTTAAATCACCTTGATTTTCCTTATGATGCCGAGGTGTCGGTCACTCTTTGCGACGAGGAGTACATAAGGGAAAAGAACAAGAAATACAGGGGAATTGACAAGCCGACTGACGTTCTTTCCTTTCCGCTTTACGATAACGGGGAATTTGATGCCTCGGAATGCGCTTTCGGCGTTATGCTCGGTGACGTGATTATATCCGTTCCGAGAGCAAAAGAGCAAGCAAAGGAAATAGGAAACAGCTTTCTTCAAGAGGTCGCGTTTCTCACCGTGCATTCGGTTTTGCACCTTCTCGGATACGACCACGAGCGCTCGGCTGAGGACGAACAAATCCAGTGCTCGCTGCAAAAAGAAATTACCGCAACTCTTGAAATATGATGATTTGACAGCAAGAAAAGGAAAATAAAATGACAAGAACTTGTTTTATAGCAATAGTCGGACGTCCAAACGTAGGAAAATCAACGCTTCTTAACGCTATTCTGGGTGAAAAGGTGGCGATAGTATCAAAGAAGCCCCAAACGACAAGAAACAGAATAACGGGTATATACACAAAGGGTGAGGACCAGATGGTTTTCCTTGATACGCCGGGACTCCATAAGCCGAGAACAAAGCTTGGCGACTTTATGGTAAGAACGACGAGGGAAACTCTTGGCGGCGTTGACAAAGCAA
>JAZORS010000120.1:0-3800 GCA_045656725.1 Eubacteriales bacterium
CCTTCTTCGCATAGGATGCAACCTTTGCATCGTGCGTTACAACTATAACGGTTATTCCTTCGCGGTTAAGCTCCCGGAGAAGCTCCATGATCTGTATGCCCGTCTTGGAGTCGAGCTGTCCTGTCGGCTCGTCCGCAAGAAGAAGCTTCGGTGAGTTTGCGATAGCGCGGGCTATTGCAACGCGCTGCCTTTGTCCGCCCGAAAGCTTGTTTGCCTGCTTTTCCGCCTGATCCGTTATTCCAACCCGCTTGAGCGCATCTGCAGTTTTGCGCCTTATCTCGCGGAAGGGAGTCTTGCCGAAAAGCATAGGCAGGCTGACGTTGTAGGCGACGGTCTGGTCGTTAATAAGCGCAAAATCCTGCAAAACAAAGCCGATATTTTCATTTCGGAGGGCTGCTTTTTGCGAGTCGCTCATTTTGCCGACGTCACAGCCGTCAAAAAGATATTCGCCGCCTCGGTCGTAGTTGTCTATGCAGCCGATAATATTAAGAAGCGTTGTTTTTCCCGATCCGGATGCTCCGACAATGGCAATAAAATCTCCGTCCTCGATCGTGAGGTTAACGTCTTTGAGCGCCTCAAAGTAGTTGAATTTTGCTATTTCATAGGTTTTAGATATATTTTTAAGCTCAATCATTTTGTAACACCTCTTAAAAATTCCAATGGTGAATATTTTTTCATTCCCGAACAAGTTATAACTGCGCTTATCGCAAGGTTAAGTATGGCGTATGCGGCAATAATCAGGTATATTGTGCAGTTAATATAAAGCGGCAGGGAAATAGGGCTTGTGCCTTTCGATGCACTCACAAAGAGTATGCATAAAACTATGGCTGTGATAACCGCAGGCAGCATAAGAATGCTAGATGCCGTCATATAGGTCGCGGCAATCTTTTTTCTTGATGCACCAGTTATGGAATAAACCGCAAATTCGCGCTCCTTCTTCTTGAACATAAGTATCAGCATTGAAATATATGCAACGAAGGAAACCGTAAGCAAAAACAGCGGGAAGGGAAGCGTCGTTCTGAGCTCCGCATTAACCTCGCCCCTCGTCGTTTCAAGTATCTCGGCAAAGGATCTCATCATCGCGCCCTTGCGATCAAGCCGTTCAAGCACGCTGTTTATTTCCTCCTCCGACGCATCGGGCTTGAATTCAATAATACAGTTTGGCTGATGATAAAGCTCGCCTTCAAAAAACGCTCTGTTTTCCTCTGTTTCAAGCATCAAGGCGATGTTTCCCATTTGAATCCTCGGCTCGAATATGTGAGAAAAACTGTATTCTATGTTCGTCGTTCTTTCAAGTGAGAAAAATTTATATGGGCTTGATGCCTTTCCGACAACCTTAAGCTCGCTTATTTTCTTCGTTCCGTCAAGCTTCACCGTATCGCCGATGTCATAGCAGTGTAGCATCGGAGAGATCAGAATGCATTCATTTTCGGGATTTTCTATTTTTGATATATCAATTCCCGAGGCAACGAGATCGGGAAGATTGTTCATCAGCTCCTCACTGACAAGCATAACGTTTATCGAGGTTGTAATGTTTCCGGGAAAATCCTTTATTGTAAAATCTTCCCTCGGCAGGGTATAAACGTCAAGAACCGCGGGATCGTCTTCAAATTCCGCTTCAACGTCTTCCGACCGCAAAAAAACGAGGGATCCGTTTTCATCTCTTGTCGGAAAACTCATTAAGCTGTATATGCGAGAATTGTCCGTGTCATTCAGTATATTTACATCATAAGATATATAATTGATTTTTGCCCCGACGTAAACCGTAAGGCAAAGGGAAACGGTCATTAAAAGCAAGGTAACGACGGACGCGATCCTGTTCCCTTTGAAAAATTTTAATATCAGTGTGGCGAATTTCATTAAATGTCCCTTTCTCCGAAATGTGCAAAAGCGTAATTTCGTATAAAGATAGCTTTCCGTTTTTCTATATGTTTCTTCTGCGCGCCTCTCTCGGAGTAAGCATCGCATAGCGCATAAGCAGGAATACGGAAATAACGGCGCATAAGAGGTTGAAAATTAAGTAGATGTAGAGGTAGTCGCTTGTAAGATATACGGTGGTTGTTATCTTGTTTATTTTAGAGAAAAACGAATTGTATAGCAGCTTGTGTAAAAGAATTCCGATTGCTGAATTGACAAGAGAGAAAAGCATAATTTCGGAGAAATTAATTAGGAAGATACGTATTTTGGAAGCGCCCACAATAAGACTTACAGCCGTCTCGTCCATTATGGAGTCCAGCATATATTTGATAAGAAACATAAAGGATATAACGGCAAGTGAGAAGCAGGCGCAAAGCAGTATTATCTCAAAAAATATATCGGAGCTGCTTGCCGTGACGGGTGACTCTGTATAATAGTAATTGCTTCCCATGGTATTCGCAATAAAGTCAATAAAAACGGCGTCTTGCCCAAGTCTGTATACCTCCGTCGGATACACTTCGAGATAATACACCTCAAGTCCAAGCTCGTCGTAGGTTTCCCGCGGAAGATAGGTGCCTCCCGATGCTCCGATAACGTTAAGGGAGATTCCGTTTATCGTTACTGTGGAGCCGATGTGGTATTTTGAAAGATGATCTACTATTATTGAATAGCGCTCGTCTTCCTTGAATTCGGTCCTTCCCGCAACGTAAGCGCGGTTGGTTTTTCCCTTTGTGCATGCCATAACGTTATGCAAGTCATCTTGGTATGCCTTGTTAACGACAACAACGGTGTCAACCAAATCGCTTTCATAAAGAGCCGTAAGCTCCGGCGAATCGTAGCTTATAGGTTCTTTAAGAAAAACAGCATAGCGTCTGCCCGAAAGACTTTTGTCATTAAATTCCTGCATAAACCCGGTGTTTCCGTAAAAATATGCGAAAAACGTTGACGTTAATATTGAGCCGATAGTAAAGAGAATAAATATAGTCTTATTCTTTACAATGTAGCGCTTGATTCTGTTAATTATCAAAAAGAGTATTTTCATGTTCGTTTCTCCGCGGTTTGTATTGCCTCATTGATGCAAGAAAATAAAGGAAATTAAAAGTTAGAAATATGCGTGTTCTACAATTAAATTGTAACATGTTTCCAAAAGCATGTCAATCAAATAACTGCTTGCTTTTTGCCAATATCACTTAGAAAAAAGAGTGGCGTTTTTGTGAATGTGATACAAATTTGATAAAAATTACACAAGCCCCTTGCATATCTCGGAAAAATATGTTAAAATTATATCTTAGTGGAGTAGGTCTTCACGTAATAATCTCGTTTATCAAAATAAATTATAATATATTTGGAGGAATTTCAAAATGTCAGTTAAAGTTGCTATTAACGGCTTTGGCCGTATCGGACGTCTTGCTTTCAGACAGATGTTCGGCGCAGAGGGCTACGAAATCGTTGCTATCAACGACCTTACCAGCCCCGCAATGCTCGCTCACCTCTTGAAGTATGATACCGCACAGGGCAAGTATGCTCTTGCAGACACTGTTTCTGCTTCTGAGGACAGCATCACCGTTAACGGAAAAACCATCAGAATCTATGCAGAGAAGGACGCTGCTAACTGCCCTTGGGCAGAGCTTGGTGTTGACGTTGTTCTTGAATGCACCGGTTTCTACACCTCTACCGCTAAGTCTATGGCTCACATCAATGCAGGCGCAAAGAAGGTTGTTATTTCCGCTCCCGCAGGAAACGACCTCAAGACAATCGTTTTCGGTGTTAACAACAAGAACCTCACCGCTGAGGACAAAATCATTTCCGCAGCATCCTGCACCACCAACTGCCTTGCTCCCATGGCAAAGGCTCTTAACGACTATGCTCCCATTCAGTCCGGT
>JAZORS010000121.1:0-4063 GCA_045656725.1 Eubacteriales bacterium
AATCCGCCCTCATCGCCGACGGAAACCGTCTTTTTTTCAGCCGCCAGTATGCTTTTAAGCGTATGATATACCTCCGAGCACATTCTGACCGCACCCGAAAAGCTATCTGCGCCAATGGGCGCTAACATAAATTCCTGAATATCGACATTATTCCCTGCGTGCGCTCCGCCGTTAAGAACGTTCATAAGCGGAATTGGCATTTTACCGCACAAAACTCCGCCGAGATACTGATAAAGAGGAACTCCCGACGATACCGAAGCCGCTCGCGCAATCGCAAGTGAAACGGAAAGAATTGCATTTGCCCCAAGATTCGATTTATTATGAGCCCCATCGAGAGCTATCATAACCGAATCAGCTCTTTTCTGGTCAAAGGGTGACATTCCGACAAGCGCGGGCGCTATTATCTCGTTTATCTTTTGGACGGCGGAAAGAACTCCTTTGCCGAAATAACGCTCCTCATCTCCGTCACGAGATTCATGCGCCTCATAACGACCGCGCGAAGCTCCTGACGGAGCGATTGCCACGCCCCTCGAGCCGTCAGTCAATCTAACCTCGGAAAGCACGGTTGGATTTGATCTGGAATCGAGCACCTCAATGGAACAAATTTCTTTGATTTCTACCATTTTTAGCCATTTCCTTTCAAATTATTACTCTTTTATTATTGGCGTGAATATAGCAAAAAATACTTATACCGAATAAAATATATTGATTATTTTTTACTGAAAGGAACACGATATGAGAATCCACACCGTAGCCGTAGGAGATACAGTTTTTAATATAGCAAGAAAATATGCAATTCCTCCCTCGAAAATTATAGAGCACAACGGACTTGTCGAGCCCGACAGGCTTATAAAGGGACAGAAGCTTGCCATTTTCACTCCCACCCGCACTTATACCGTAAGAGGCGGCGATAGCTTGGAGAGCATTGCCATTCGTTTTGGAACTGACACGGATTCGCTCTTTGCGGCAAATCCCTCGCTTTTTGGACAGCCCAGATGCTACCCGGGACAAATACTCTCGATAAAATTCGACTCTCCCGAATTTGGCACAGGCATCGCTAACGGAATATATTATGACGGTTGCTCAAAGGACCGCCTTCTTGGCGCGATTCCCTATCTTTCCTATCTCACCGTTTCAGGCGCGCGATGGGAAAACGGCACATTACGGCGCAAATTCAAAACAGCAGAGCTTACCGCTTTTGCGAAAGAAAACGGAAAGATTCCTCTTTTACGTATTTTTTCGCCTGAGGGCGAGAGCAAATTCTTCGAACATGCCGATGCCTTGGCAGAGGCTCTGCCGGCTTATCTTTTAAAAGAAAATTTCAGCGGAGTTTGCCTTGCTTCATTCGGCGCGGCGCAGAACCCCGAAAAATACGCGGCTTTTCTTTTAAAGCTCAAACGAAATCTTATGGATTCGGATCTCCTTCTTTTCATAGAGCTTGACGGAAATTCCAACAAGCTTCCCACCCAGGAGCTTCTATCCGCACCTGACGGAATCAGCCTGAATTATGAAAAGTGCTTTATGCAAAAAATTCCACCGTTCGAGGATGCCGAAGCCGCGTTTATGACGAATTTCGCAGAAAATTTCTCACCCGAGAAAAGCTTTATCGAGCTCCCCTCATTCGCTTACTCGGAAAACGCGGAAATTCCCAGGCGCGATGCCGAGCTTCTGGCAAGAAAGAACGGCGAGCATATTCTCTACGATAAGGATGCTATGGTTTCATATTTTTCTTACAACAAATACTCCTCCGGCAAAAGAGAGAGAACAAGAGTCGCTTATCCCTCGCTTGAAAATATCAGAGAGAGGTTGCGTCTTACGGGAAGGCTTGGGTTTATGGGAATTTGCTTTGATATAATGCGAGTTCCGACAGAATTTCTTATGATGTTTCACACTATGTTTTCAAGAACGGGCGTGAGCTTTAATTCCAAAAAAAGCTCGTGCCGTGGAGAGTAAGTTTTCCGGTTTATAAACAAAAAGAGTCATTAGTGAAATACTCCGTTAAGGGGATCAAGCTAATGACTCTTTATTTTGTTATTTTAGGCTGAATTTTCACTTATTTAAGCGGAAAAATCTCTTTGCGTTTTCTTCCGTAAGGCGGGCGCATTCTTCCTCGCTGATATTCAAAATCTCGGCAAGCGCCGCATTTGTGTAAACGAGCTTGCCCGAATGATTAAGCTGTCCTCTTTCGGGGTGTGGTGAAAGATAGGGCGCGTCCGTTTCTATCATAATATGCTCCCTCGGGATTGCCGCGGCGGCCTCTTTCGGTCTGCGTGCGTTTTTAAAGGTAAGCGTTCCCGAAAATGAAATCATATAACCAAGCCGCACAAGTTCTTTTGCCATTTCCGCGCTGCCCGAAAAGCTATGGAGCACGCCCTTCACCTTGGGATACCGTCTTATAACGCCGATTACATCCTCGTGCGAATCTCTGTCGTGAATAACGACGGGAATATCAAGCTCCTCGGCAAGCCGCATTTGAAGCTCAAAATAGCGCATCTGTTTTTCTTTGTCCGTGTTGGGATAATGATAGTCAAGCCCAATCTCACCAAGCGCCACGCACTTGTTTTCCTTGTCTAAAATCATATTTCTGATTTCCGACACGGCTTCTTCGGGAGTTTTATCAATATAATAGCAATCGCCGGGGTGAATTCCAAGCGCCGTATACATATTTTCGTGCTTCTTTGCCTGCGCCGCGGCAAGGCGGCAGGTTTCGGGACTCGTGCCCACGTTTACGATGTATCCAACGTTTTCGGAAAGAAGAGCGCCGATAAGCTCCTCGGCGCTCGTATCAAGTTCCGATTCGAAACGTTCATCGTAATAATGCGCGTGTGAATCGAAATATCTCATTATCTGACTCTGTCTCCGTTCTTTGCCGACTTGTCAAGGAATACGACCTTAACGTCCTCTTCTCCCGACGCAAGCAGCATACCGTAGCTCTCAACTCCGCAAAGCTTTGCGGGTTTAAGGTTGGCAACTACGATGACCTTTTTACCTATAAGATCCTCCGGCTTATAGAATTTAGCGATACCGGAAACTACCTGTCTTTTCTCGTATCCGAGGTCTATTATAAGGCGCAGAAGCTTCTTTGCCTTCGGCACGGGCTCACATTCAAGGACCTCGCCTACGCGAAGCTCAACTGCGAAAAAGCTGTCAATGGGAATTTCACTCTCATGCTCCGGCTCCTCGCATACGGGCACGGACTCGGCTTCCTTTTTCTTTTCAATCTCTTCAAGATATTTCTTTTCGTCAACCCTTGCGAAAAGCATCTTCGCTTCGCCAAGAGCCTTTCCTGCTTCAAGCGAGCCAAAGCTTTTTGCGCTTTCAAAATCGGTCTTTTCGCAGGCGAGCTGATTAAATATGCTTTCTGCGGTTGACGGAATGTACGGATAAAGAAGAACCGCACCTATACGGATAACTTCAAGAAGATTGTAAAGAACCGTTCCAAGACGCTCTCTGTCCGCCTCGTTTTTAGCAAGAACCCAGGGCATAGTTTCGTCTATATACTTGTTCGCGCGGCGCAAAAGCGCAAATATTTCGTCAAGAGAATCGGCAACGCGATATTCCGACATAAGCTGAACAGAGCGCGAAACGGCATTCTCTGACGCAGCGATAAGCTCGCCGTCAATGGCTTCCGGCTTTGTGGGCGCGGGAACTATTCCGTCAAAATATTTTTTCGTCATTGCGTGCGTACGGCTGACGAGGTTTCCGAGATTGTTTGCAAGGTCGTTATTGTATCTTGCCACCACGTTTTCGTGAGTTATTGAGCCGTCTGAATTATATGGCATTTCAGAGAGCGCGTAGTAGCGCACGCCGTCAATACCGAAGGTTTTTGCAAGCTCGTCCGCAAAGACAACGTTACCCTTTGATTTCGACATCTTATCGTTGGCAAAATTAAACCACGGATGGCCGAAAACCTTTTTGGGAAGCGGAAGCTCAAGTGCCATAAGGAATATGGGCCAATAGATAGTATGGAAACGAAGGATATCCTTGCCTATAATGTGAACGTCGCAGGGCCAGTTCTTCTTGAAAAGCTCGCTCTGCTCCTCAAAGGATTTATCGGGATCGT
>JAZORS010000122.1:0-2193 GCA_045656725.1 Eubacteriales bacterium
TGCTCGGTATCCTTGACCTACCACACGGATAGGCGAGGGGGAAAGCTCCTTTGCCACCTTTGCGGCCATACGGAGCCCGTTCCGAAAATCTGCCCGTCGTGCTCGTCGGATTCTCTCGCCTTTCTCGGCGCGGGAACGCAGAAGCTTGAAGGCGAAATCGCTAAATATATACCCGATATGAAAGTTATGCGTATGGATGCGGACACGACGGCAAGTAAATTTTCATACGACAGGATGCTTGAAGATTTCAGAGGGGAGAGGGCGGATATTCTCGTCGGAACGCAGATGGTAGCAAAGGGACACGACTTTCCTAAGGTTACCCTCGTCGGAGTCGCCCTTGCCGATACCTCGCTTTACGTCAGTGATTTTCGCGCATCTGAAAGAACGTTCTCTCTTTTGACGCAGGTTATAGGGCGCGCAGGACGCGCAAAGGACGGAATTGCGGTTATACAAACTTATTCCCCGAAGAACGAGATAATACGGCTTGCCTGCGTTCAGGATTACGAAAAATTTTACGAGGGCGAGATTGCGCTCAGGCGCGAGCTTATGTATCCGCCGTTTTGCGATATGGCAAATCTGACGCTTTCTTCGCTTGACGAAAAGCTGCTTTCCCGCGCCGCGGAGCGCCTTTCGGCATCCGTTAAAGAGAAGCTTTCGGGAAAATACTCAAAATATCCCTTTGTGGTTTTCGGTCCTCACGAGGCCGAGGTTTATAAGCTTAACGATAAATACAGGGTTAAGATGGTGATAAAATGCAAGCTCGTAAGAGAAACGCGCGAGTTTTTCAGAGAGCTTCTTTCCGAGTTCGCCGATGAGCGCGACGTAACACTTTCCGTAAATCTTAATCCGCTTACCGTATAAATTGAAAGGAAAAAGAAATGGCAACGCTTAAAATTTTAAAATTCGGTGATGAAACACTGAGAAAAAAATCAAGACCGGTTGAAGAAATAACACCGAGAATAGTAACCCTCATTGACGATATGATAGAAACTATGAGAAAGGCAGGCGGATGCGGTCTTGCCGCGCCTCAGGTAGGCGTTCTTCGCAGAATTGCCGTTATCGAGGTTGAGGAGGGAAAGGTTTACGAGCTGATAAATCCCAAAATAATCGCGTTTGCAGGCGAACAGCTTGACACGGAGGGGTGTCTTTCTAACCCCGGAGAGTACGGCTGGACAAAGCGCCCGAAATCCGTAACCGTCAGAGCAACCAACCGAAGCGGCGAGGAATACGACCTTACGGGAAGCGACCTTCTTGCAAGAGCTATATGCCACGAGTGCGACCACCTTGACGGAAAGCTGTATACCGACGTTCAGGTGCGCCCCGTAACGCGCGAGGAGCTTGGCAAAAAATGAGAATAGTTTTTATGGGAACGCCCGAAATTTCCGCTATCTGCCTTGAGGGGTTGATAAAGGACGGCAAAGATATAGTCGGTGTTATAACGGGCGAGGATAAGGTCAGAGGCAGGGGAAATACCCTCACCCCTACGCCTACGCGCCGCGTGGCTATGGAATACGGGATTCCGTCTTACACCCCGAAAACTCTCAAAGACGAAGAATTTACGGCGCTTCTTTCCGAGCTTCGCCCGGAGCTTATTGCCGTCGTTGCCTACGGAAAAATATTGCCGAAGGCGGTTATAGACTATCCGAGATGCGGCTGTATCAACGTTCACGTGTCCTTGCTTCCGAAGTACAGAGGCGCGGCTCCTATGCAAAGAGCTATAATGAACGGTGAGAAAAAAACCGGTGTTTCGATAATGTATATGGACGAGGGGCTTGATACGGGTGACGTTATTGCGAAAGAGGAATTCCCGATAGGCGACAAGGATAATTTTGAAACGGTCCACGATAAATCCGCGGAAATAGGCGCGCTTCTTTTGTCGCGTGTTATTGATATGGCAGAGAACGGACCGCTTGTCCGTGAAAAGCAGGACGACTCACTTGCCACTTATGCAAAAAAAATTGAGAAAAAGGACGCCCTTATTGATTTTTCGCTTACTGCAAAAGAAGTTGACTGCATTATAAGAGGGCTTACGCCTATTCCGTTGGCATATTGCTATCAGAACGGAAAAATGCTGAAAATCCTTTCGGAAGTGCCAACAGAGGCAAAGGGCGAGCCGGGCGAGGTCATTGACGTTTCCGGTGTCGGCGATGGAAGCATAACCGTTGCCTGCCGAGAGGGAGCTATTAAAATAAC
>JAZORS010000123.1:0-5335 GCA_045656725.1 Eubacteriales bacterium
ATAAGGGTAGAAAAATATGCAAACGTGACTTTCGCAAAAAAAGAGGCACTATGCTTCCATAGTGCCAATATATTTTGTTTTCGTTTATGCCCAAATAAAGCAGCCCTTATATAAGAGATGCGCTGTCAGGATCGCAGTAAAGCGTCGCATCAGCGTGGCGGCGCATAATGGTTGCGGGGCAATGCTCGTCTATCGTTCCGTTAAGGGTTTCCTTAACAGCCCAAGCCTTCGTCTTTGCGGGAACGGAGCAGAAGAGGGACGAAGCCGAGAAAAGAGTGGGAACGGTAAGAGTGAGAGCGTGAGTAGGAACGTCGTCAATCTTAGCGAAGCATCCGTCGTTAACCTGCTGATTTCTGCAAATATCGTCAAGGAGAACGACCTTAATCATTTCCTTGTCATTAAAGTCAGCCACGCCGGGATCGTTAAAAGCAATGTGTCCGTTCTCGCCTATACCGAGAATTACGATATCAACAGGAAATTCTTTAAGAAGCGCGGTGTAACGTGCGCACTCTGCCTCAGCGGTGTTGCTGGGGTCTATGAAGTTGATGCTTCTGAACGGCTTGTGCGAGAAGATATGCTCGGAAAGGTAGTTTCCGAATCTCTGGGGAGCGTCCTTGGGAAGTCCAACATATTCGTCCATGTGGAAAGCGTTTACTCTCGTCCAGTCGATGTCATCGTATTCGAGAAGCGATGCAAGCGTTTCGTTCTGCGAGGGAGCAGCCGCGAAAATAACGTTTATGTACTCGCGCTCGGAAAGAAGTGAGAGCATTCTCTCTCTGATGTCCGCCGCTGCTGCTTTTCCCATAAGAAGACGGGAATCGGCAACCTTTACTTTAAGTCCTTCTACTTTAAATTCTCTCATATCAAATATTCCTTTTCAAAAAAATTATTTTCAGTATTATTTTATCATTTATTTTGTTTGATTTACATTGTCTTTTATGCAAAAAACTATGCAATAAATGGATTATGCCGTAAGGGAGTCGAACTAACAAGTCTTGCGGCTAGGCGAGCCCCATAGATTCCATAAGGCGCTTATTGAATTCCTCGGCGGTATTGTATCCCATTCTCTTTTGTCTGTTATTCATAGCCGCAACCTCAATAACGACCGAAAGGTTACGTCCTGGGCAAACGGGGAGAACAATCATAGGAACGTTAATGCCGAGTATCTCCGTGGTTGTTTCTTCAAGACCAAGGCGGTCGTACGCCTTTCCCTGCTCCCAGCTTTCAAGATTGATAACGAGGTCTATCTTCTCCGTATCCTTTACAGAGCCGACACCGAAAAGACGCTTAACGTCCACGATTCCGACACCGCGCAGCTCAACGTAATGCCTTATGATTTCGGGAGCTTTTCCAACTAGGGTCGTTGCGGAAACACGCTTGATTTCAACCGCGTCGTCAGCGATAAGGCGGTGTCCGCGCTTAACCAGCTCTATTGCCGTTTCGCTCTTACCTATTCCAGAATCACCGAGAAGAAGCACACCCTCGCCGTAAACCTCGACAAGAACTCCGTGGCGGGTAATTCTTTCACCGAGCTGAACGTTAAGATAAGCGATAAGCGCCGCCATAAACTCCGATGTTCTTGCGCTCGTTCTCAAAAGCGGAACCTTATATTTTTCCGCAAGAGAAACCATCTCGGGAGAAATCTCAATAGACGAGGTTATAATAACGCCGACCGGCTGCGAATGAAAGAAATCGTCAAGCCGCCTCGTTTTTTCCTCGGGCTCAAGGCGCGATATAAACTGGTCCTCAACCTTTCCGATAATCTGAAGGCGCGAGCGCTCGTAATAGTCGTAAAATCCAACCATCTGCAAGCCGGGGCGGTTGATTCTTGAACAGTCGATCATAATATTCTCCGGAACGTCCGGAAGATATATGGTTTCAATTTTAAATTCGTCTAAAATTCTGGACAGCGGAACTTTAATCGTTTCTTCCATTTTTAAACCTTTCCTTTTAGCTTTTATAGCTTTATTCTAATTTTAACACAAATAAACGCAAATTGCAAACGTTTTATTAATTTTTTGTATTATTATTTAAAAGCTGAATGCTTGCTACTTGATTTATCCGAATAATTCTGCTAAAATTGAACTATCACCCTGTCTTTTGGAGATAAAAATGAAAAGAAAGCTTTTAGCACTGATTATACTTATCGCAACACTCATAGCACTTCTCGCTTCCTGCGGCACAAAATATAAGCCGGTTGAAAGCACGGACAAGGAGCTTACGCCCATTTTGGAATTTAAAATCGGCAAAGACACGTATACCGTGCGCTACGAGCTCTACCGTGCGCTTTTCCTCACCTACAAGTCCGAGATTGACGGAGGCGACGGAAGCGTCTGGAACGGCGAAAACAAAGATTTCTATATAGAAAAAGTCAATGAAAAAGTCCTCGGCAGAATTGCTGAAATCTACTCGGTTTTCTCTGTTGCAAAGGAAATCGGCATTGACGTTTACTCAAAGAAATACGACGAGGCAGTCGAGGAATACGTCACGGTGGGTGTCGAGGGCGGAATATATAATTCCGTTATCTATTCGGGCTTTGAGGGCGACTACGCAAAATATCTTGAATCCCTCCGCGAAATGAACCTTAATTATTCAACGGCAGACCTGCTTTTCCGCTATACTATGGCGCTTGACGAGATTTATTACTACTACGCAGGAAACGTTGAAAACGATGCCGTTATGGGTAATCTTTCATACACCAAAGACGACGTCGGGGATTTCTATTACGGAAATGACTCGCGCCGCGTTATGTCGCTGTTTCTGTCGACTAGTACCGCATCCTTCACAAAGGACCGCGCGGAGCAGATAAGATTTCTTGTTTCGCTCTCGGATGATGCGGATGATGCGTTCCTCACTATGATAAACTATTCCACACTCGGAGAGGGCGACCTTAAAGACGGCATAATGATAGGAAAGCACAATCTTGATCCGCTTTACTATTCCGAACTTACCAAGGCGGCGCTTTCGCTCTCACCGGGCGAAACGAGCGAGGTAATAGAGGTCACCACCGGCGCGAATAACGGATTTTTCATTCTTTTCTGTATGGAAAAAAGCGAGGAGCATTTCAACAATTCCTACGCCGCAATCGAAAGCACCTTCGTTGAAAACGAAATCGGCAAAATTCTTTTTGAGCGCGGTGAGGCGATAATTAAAAGCGCTGAATACACGAGCGCGTTTTCCAAGCTTGATTACTCAAACATAAAAATGGATTAACCTCGTTTATGAAAAGAGAAGAGCTTATAAAAAGGCGGCTCATTTCCGAATACGTACCCGAAAGCTTCAAGCCGGAAAAGAGCTATTTTTCAAAAATCGTAAAAGAAACCAAAAAGTTTATAACGGAGCATTTTCGCGGCGCGGCAGAGGTCGGCGGCTGTGAGTTTGTTGACTTCCCCACGGAATTTTCCTTTGAGGGATATGCCTATCTTATAAAGCTGATACTGAATTCAATATTCGGTGACGGATTCGCTACGGTAGAATTCAGTTATGAAAACGAAACCCTCGCGGTGCATTTTACAAGACCGAGCGGCGTTTTTTCGGAAAGCGATAAAGCGGAGCTCCAATCCTGCGCCAAATTATCCGGAATCGGAATTG
The DNA here is from genome assembly GCA_045656725.1 of Eubacteriales bacterium. Lineage (GTDB taxonomy): Bacteria > Bacillota > Clostridia > Oscillospirales > CAG-272 > UBA1740. Next base: position 3,592 of record JAZORS010000123.1, read on the forward strand.
AGTTTCAAGACAGCGCAGTTAAACTGATATTTAAAAGAAAAGAGGAAATGCTCGCAAAGCTCTACCGCGGTTTTCCCGATTTCCGCCTGAGGGGCGCGTTTATCTACGTTTTCTACACCGCAAGAGCAAAAAAGAAACCAAAATAAAAAACAAAAGCTATTCGTAAATGTAAGTTTGCATTCAGGATAGCTTTTTTATTTTTTAAATTCATTATTTTTTTGACACGCCACCCTATCTTGATGCGAATTTTCAATTTTTTTCTACTCATATAATTCGCTCTTCGGCGGCAAATTATTAATAGCAAAATTCTTGGAGGAGAAATGAAAAACATCAAAAAAAGCTTTATCGCTTGCCTCTTGCTTTTTATATACATTTTTTCTGTTTTCACCGTCGGCTCTTTTGCTGAAAACGAGAACTCTGTTCTCGCTTATTCAGAGCTTGACTCAAACTGCGCCCCGTCGGGAATTGACGTTTCGTCAAGGTTTTTAGAGTTATTTAAAGGAGAAAATACGAAAAAGGATAAAAAGCTGCTCGTTGGAGGCGGCGTTTTCGGAATAAGAATTAAGGAAGACGGTGTTCTCGTAACCGATACAAGACAGGGCTCTGCCCTCTCTGTCGGCGACAGAATAAGCGCTATAAACGGCAAAAGAGTCATTGACGAATCGGATATAGAAGATGCCCTTTCAAAATGCGGCGGCAAGCCCGTCACACTTTCCGTCACGCGCTCCGGCAGTACGGTGAAAATAAATTTAACCCCTAAATTTGAAGACGGAAAATATCGGCTCGGAATCACCCTTCGCTCCGCCGCCTCGGGCCTTGGCACTATCACCTTTATTGACCCCGAAACGGGAATCTTCGGCGGACTCGGCCACGGAGTCTGTTCCCCCGGAACAGGTGAGCTTATCCCTATGCTCTCCGGTGACACTACCGCCGTTATCCTCGGCGGTATAAAAAAGGGCGAGATAGGCAAGCCGGGCGAGCTTTCGGGCGTTCTCGGAAACCGCCCGACAGGAACACTTTACAAAAATTCCGAATGCGGAATTTTCGGAATACTAAACGACTACGACGAAAGCTCGTTTGAGCTTATGAGCGTTGCCAGCCCATCGGAATTAAAGCCGGGCGCGGCAGAAATTATTTCAACCGTCAAAAACGGCAAAACCATGCGCTATAAAATCGAAATAAGCGACATCGACTATAATTCTTCCGGCTCGAAATCCTTTCGTATCAAGCTATGCGACCAGGCCCTCATCGCCCTCACGGGCGGCATCGTCCGCGGAATGTCGGGCAGCCCCATAATCCAAAACGACAAGCTCGTGGGTGCTGTTACCCACGTATTAGTAGCCAACCCGTGTGAAGGTTATGGGATTTTTATTGAAAATATGCTCGAAGCTGCCAATCAACAAATACAACCGAAAGCTGCATAACCTTTCGCGGTTGGCGTTGCACTAAAGTTTAGCAAGTTTTCGGAACTTTTCGACAGAAAAGCCCCTCTCATACTGACCGAGAGGGGCGAAAACTTTGGGCGTTCCCACTATATGTTCGCACAAGTTACACGGAACGCCTACTCATAGTATTAGTAGCCAACCCGTGTGAGGGTTACGGAATTTTCATTGAAAATATGCTCGAAGTTGCCAATCAACAAATACAACCTAAAGCTGCATAACCTTAAAAGCAACGTCAAAACAATCGGCGTTGCTTTTTCTTTAAAAATATTTACAAATACAGATTTTTATGCTATAATATC
>JAZORS010000124.1:0-22788 GCA_045656725.1 Eubacteriales bacterium
CCCAAACCTGCGGTTTTCTTCGAATTTATTATGGTTTTTTATTCTAGCTCCGTTTTCGCGCTCTACCGTACAAAGTACGCCGACGCTCGCGAAGAACGAAGCTTTCTGCACCTAATTTCTTTGCCAAATCGGCTTTGAAATTTTGGAATGAAATTGTAAAGAAACAGAAAACCGCCTTTTAACTTTTCTCGTTGTCCTTGACTTTTTACATACGATAAAGTATAATATACAGAGTTCGTGTCTGTCGGCTTGCCAGCAAGCACGAACGACAATATTTCAAGGAGTGTGAGAAAAACCTTGATTTTCGGGGTGGTGCTGTCAGGCAACACGGTTAATTTTCGATTAATAGAAAATTAACGACACATGGATTATAATAATTTTAATATAATTTTTAAGTTTTAGGGGGGGCCGGATATGGATATGGAAAGATACGGTGACTATACCGAATACGAGGACGATATACCGAAAAGCAAAAACCCGATTGTCCTGCTTTTGAAAATTGCGATAGGGCTCGTGGTGTTTTCTGTTATCGGAATTCTCGTTTTCAGAATGATATTTTTCCGCTATTATCCGGACAGCATAACGAATATTTATTTTACGGATGAGCTTCTTGAATATTATAGGGAAGATCCCGACTCGTTTTATGCGGAAACGCAAGAGTTAAGAGCTCCGTACGATAACCCCGACGTTGCAAGCTTTATATGCGATAATCTTATAGTCGTAAGAGATGCGGGGCATCTCCAAGTCAGCGCAAGATTCAATAAATCCCTGCTTGAAGATATATCGAAAAAATATAAAGATGTAGGCGACATCAGCTTCACCTTTCGGCTTGTAAGAAACCCCGAAACCGAAAATTCATTGCCAAGCGTAATAGGAACACACACCGGCACGGTAGTCGAGAGCAATTTTCTTTATACCTACTATAAGCTCGCTTTTGACGGCATAGATTTCGGTCTTGACGAGGGCGAATCCAAGGTTAATTGGATACGTCTTGAAATTTATATAAACGGCGTCGAGATGGAGTCGCCCTATATGGTGGCGGTATATGAAAACAACGAAAGCTATGCGCGTTTTTCCGAATACGAGATTAGCAAAGGGGAGATTCCCAAGTGAAAGAATTTAGGGTAAAGGCGCTCCCTTCGAACAATAAAGCAAAAACCTTAACGACAGTCCTTGGCATAGCTCTCATTCTCGGCTGTGTTGCCTATTTTATGATGGCTCGCTTTGAGCTTCCGTATAGGACGCTTGTCGGACTTGTTTCGCTTTTCTTGCTCGTTTCTGTTATTATGCTTCTCGTAAGGTATATTTTCTCCTCGCTTTCTTACGAATTGTATGTTGCGTCCGACGGAGTGCCTATGTTCGCCGTCCGCCAGATAATCGGCAAAAGAGAAAGAAAGCTCGCGTGCTTTCTTCTTGCGGACGTTGCGGAGCTTGCCCTTGAAACGAAAAAAGAGCGTAAAGAGTATAGGATGGAAGATGGCTACGTTAAATATTCTTACACGCCCACCCTCTTTCCCGAAAGAACTCTCAGGATAAAGATACGAAACCGCTATGAAAAAGCAATAGTCAGAATCGAATGCCCTGACGAATACTGTCGCTTTCTGTGCGACTCCGTCAGTGAAGCGCGCAAGATGAGAATCGAAGAAGAGGACTGATAATCAAAACCGCCCGAAAGGATATTTTTCCGAGGGCGGTTTTGTTATTTCAGCAGTACAAGAGGGCAAAGCAAGTTTTTCTTGAAATAAATTAAAAAATATGTTATACTTACCGTATAAAGCTTTCGCGGAGGAATCGTAAAATGAAAAAAATCCTTTTTTCTGTTGTTTCTCTTATCCTTCTCGTCGTTTTGCTTTCGGGTTGCTTTGAAAATCCCGAGCTGAACGCGGAAGAAATATATAAAATGGCTAAGGACGCGGGCTACGAAGGCACTCTTGAAGAATTTATAGCCGAATTCAAGGGCGAGGACGGAGATGGCATAAAATCCGTTTCGGTTGACGAGGAAAATCGCCTCACGGTAGTGCTTGATTCGGGCGCGGTTATAGATTGCGGAATTATAAGCGTAAGCAACGGCAAGGACGGACGCGACGGAACAAGCGTTACGATAGGCGCAAACGGCAACTGGATAATTGACGGAGTTGACAGCGGAGTTTCTGCTTACGGCGTGGCAGGTAAAGACGGAGCTGATGGCAAAGACGGAGTCGACGGCAAGGACGGAGTTGACGGTAAGGATGGCAAGGACGGCGCAAACTGGCAAAGCGGCGCGGGCGTGCCCGAAAGCTCTCTTGGCAAAAACGGTGACCTCTATCTTGATACGAACAGCTTTGACTTATATAAAAAATCCGGCGGCACGTGGACGAAAATTGGCAATTTCGTAAGCGGTAACGAGGATAAAATCACCGTAAATCAAGGCGATAATATAAACATAAATATCAGCGGAGAGAGCGAGGATATGTATGCCGCGGCGGCAAAGGGTATGCTTTCTTCGGTTATTATAAACGCCTACGGACGTTCGGGCACTGCCGCAGAATACGGAAGCGGCGGCTCGGGTGTAATTTATAAGCTCGATAAGATAACGGGCGATGCCTACATAATTACGAATTACCACGTGGTTTACGCGAAGGAGTCCGTCAACCCAAACAAAATAGCAGATACCATTGAGGTTTTGCTTTACGGATATGAAAACACGGAAAGCGTGATGTACGCAACCTACGTTGGCGGCTCACTCAACCATGATATTGCGGTTTTGAAGATAAGCGGTAGCCGTATTATGCGTGAGAGCGAAGCGAGAGCTGTCGAGGTTGGCGACACCGATGCCGTCAAGGTTCTTGATAAAATAATCGCCATCGGAAATGCGGAGGGGCTCGGTTTTTCTGCAACTCTTGGCGCGATATCGGTAGATGTTGAACGCCTTGAAACGTACGGAGCTGACGAAAGCACAGTGGTGTCGCTTGAGGTTTTCAGAACCGATGCGGCTGTAAACCACGGAAACTCCGGCGGCGGCGCGTTTAATTCACAGGGTGAGCTTATCGGAATAGTAAATGCAAAGCTCGTTGATGTATCGATAGATAACATCGGCTATTTTATACCGGCAAGCACAGCTGTTTCAGTTGCGGATAATATAATCAGCTTCTGCGAAGGAACAATGCTTGAAAAGCCGCAGAAAATAACGCTCGGCATACAAATTATAACGACAAACGACGGGCTGAAATACAACGAAGAAACAGGCGAAATAGAAAGAGTGCAGAAAACGGTGATTGACTCTGTAAGTCAAGGTGCTCTTGTAGCCGGCAAGCTTTATGCGGGAGATGTTATTTTATCCTTTATAATTGACGGTGCGGAATATGAAATTGACAGATTGTATAAACTCACCGACGCGCTCTTAAAGCTTCGGACAGGTTCTGATTTTTCAGTCAAGGTTTTAAGAGGCGAAAGCGAAGAAACCGTAAATATTGCGTTTGCCGCAAACGATTTAAAATCGGTAGAATAACTCTGCAAAGCTAACCCGGCTTTATCGGTTAGCAGCAGCTGAAACGATAGGAGATTAACGTGAAATAACGTTTATCTGCATGGAGCTTCGTGCGTTCACGCTTTGAATTTTCGCGATTTGGTACCCAACCCCAAATCGTCGCAAAGCGATACCGAAAATTTATCTATAATTTGAGCGGTCGCCATTGGCGACAAAATGGAGATTAACGTGAAAATCAAACTCATCAAAAAAAGCTACAAGGAAGCCCTGCTTGCGCGGCGCGAGGGGCACCGCAATCCGATAAAGCCGAATTTGTTTTTCAGAACACTTATGAAAATGGTATCCTTGCCGGATATAAAAAAGACGCATTTTAAGGTTTCAAGAGTGGGAATGGAAAAGCTCGGCAAAAAAGAGTGCGCGCTTTATCTTATGAATCATTCAAGCTTTATTGACCTTGAAATAGTTGCAACGGTGCTTTACCCCCGGCCGTTCAATATTGTGGCGACGAGCGACGGATTTGTCGGCAAGGCGTGGCTTATGCGCCATATCGGTTGCATTTCAACAAAAAAATTCGTCAATGACCTGACGCTTATTCGTGATATTGATTATGCCGTAGGGGAGCTTCATTCAAACGTCGTTCTTTTCCCGGAAGCCGGATATTCATTTGACGGAACGGCAACGGTGCTTCCCGCGAGTCTTGGAAAGCTCATAAAGCATCTCGGAATTCCCGTTGTTATGATAAAAACCTTTGGCGCGTATCACAGAGATCCCTTGTATAACAACCTGCAAAGAAGAAATGTTGACGTATCCGCGACAGAGGAGTACATTCTTTCGCCGAAAGAGATTTCGGAAATGAGCTGTGAGGAAATCGGCGAGATAATAAATAAGGAGTTTTCTTTTGACAGCTTCTTGTGGCAGAAAGAGAATCACGTCAAAATAGACGAAGCCTTCCGTGCCGACGGACTTGAACGTGTGCTTTATAAGTGTCCGCACTGTATGAAAGAGGGTGAAATGACGGGCGAGGGAACTCGCATTTTCTGCCGTGCCTGCGGAGCGTCCTACGTCCTTGACGAATACGGAGCGCTTACTAAGGAAGACGGTAACGACGGAAAATTCGACCACGTTCCCACGTGGTATTCCTGGCAGCGTGAGTGTGTGCGCAAGGAGATAGAGGGCGGAAAATATTTCGAGGATATTGACGTAGATATTCTCGCTTCCTTTGACACAAAGCGCATTTACGATGTTGGTGAAGGCAAGCTTTCTCATTCTTCGGATGGATTTAAGCTCGTCGGCTGCGAGGGTGAGCTTGAATACGAGCAAAAGCCATTTTACTCGCATACGGTGAATTCGGATTTTAACTGGTATGAGATTGGTGACGTTATCGGAATAGGTAACAGAGAAGCCCTTTATTACTGCTTCCCGAAGAAAAAATATCCGGTAGCGAAAATCCGTCTTGCCGCAGAGGAGCTTTATAAAATACTTAAAGAGAAAAACAAGCCAAGCGAAGCATAGAAATCAAAAAGAGCGGGAATTTCGCATTGAAGCGGAATCCTCGCTCTTTTTTTATACTTAAAAAGCAGTTTTATTCACCCGTATTGCCATCACTCTCGGAAAGGCAAATTTCTTTATAGGTTTTCTTCATATAGCGCTTGTTTAAAACGTGTTTTTCACCGTAATCCCTGAGGTCGCGGAACGCTTTATCAAGAAACGCCATGGTTTTTGGGTTGCCGGGGGCTTTGTTTCCGTATCTCTCCCAGTGTTCAATAGGAAGCGCACAGTTATAATCGCGCCCTTTATATATCTTGTTCGCCGCAACCTTGTCGCAAAAGCATTCAACAACGTATTTGTAGGGCATAAGCGGCTGAACCTTACAGTCGAGGTCGTGCCAATACTCTATATGGTGCTTGTTTCTGCCCTTGTGGTGAAGCCAAGCTCGGCTCATCCCCGTTTCCTGACGGCAAACGCCGATAGGCGAGCGGTGTCCGCGGTAATATTTTATGCTCTCAAAAAATTCTTCGGGAGAAAATTTAGAGAGGTCGTGCACAAGTCCTCGAAAGGGTAAACCGCACTTAACGCAATGCACGAAAACCTTGTTTTTGTGCCGTAAAATCAGAACGAAATGTTTAATCGCGTTTTTTAGCTTCATATCTTAAAAAATTCCTATCGATTTAAGAATTACAGATGCTGCAAAAATAGTAAACGTTGAGAAAATCGTGGACCAGACGACGAGCTGTCCCGCAAGGGTTACGTCAGCACCCATCTCCTGCGCCATAGGCACGGTGGAAACTGCGAGAGGAGAGCAGAAAAGAGCAATAAAGCTTGCAAAGTGATATCCCTCGAATTTTCCGATAAAGTAAGCGGCAACAAGAGCAACCGTTGGAATAAAGAGAGCCCTCATGGCAACGCCGAATATAAGCTCCTTTTTCATATGGGTGATGTCCGAAAATTCAAACTGGCCGCCAAGAGCAATCAGTGCTATGGGAGTAGCGGCACCCGATATATTATTAAGCGTTTTCCAAAGCGGCTCGAAATTTTCAATACCGAAGCTGTATCCCGCGCCTCTCAAAAGGAGCTTGACACCAAGCATTATACCGCCGAGAAATACGGCAATGATAAGCGGATTCTTCGCAATTCCCAAAAGAACTTTTTTAATACTGGGCTTTCCGCCGTCCTTTGAAAAAATCGTAAGGCAAACAACGGCAAGAATGTTGAATATCGGAATGATAAATGCGGAAAGCAGCGTTGCAACCGCCGCGCCGATATTTCCCTCGGGGAAAAGCGCTGTTGCAAGAGAAATTCCGATTAAAGCATAGTTGGAGCGAAACGTCGTTTGCACCAGCACTCCGCGGCGCGCCGGGTCTTTCGTAAGACGGCATATAAAGGGGAGCGCCGCTCCAAAAATCAAAAACGTTGCTCCGATTGCATAAAGTATATAAGAGAAACCGATGTTTTCAATAGCTTCTATCTTGTAAACGTTAAGAAAGAGCATAACGGGCAGGAATACTCTGAAAACCAGGCGGTGTATTCCTTTTGCCAGGTCAAGATTTAAAAGTCCGATTCTTTTCAAAAAGTATCCGAGAACGACAAGGAGCACTATCGGCAAAATGGCGTTGACGGAAAATATAAAGGCATTCATAATTTTTCTCCGCTAAATAATATTATATTTATTTTAGCATAAAGTAAAAATAAATTCAAGATATGGAAGAATAAAAAACTTGACAACGGCAAATATTTTGTGTATAATATTATTCCGTCATAAGTCCTATGGGTCTGCAATGGCTTCGACAGGGGTTATGAAGTGTGATAAGCGCAGCGCGCCGGATAATCGCGTCAAAATGTCCAAACTTAAATAATAAACGACAACAATTCGTTTGCAATGGCAGCGTAAGCTGCTGACGCGGCAATAATGCCGCCCGTACCGCGAGAGAGGACTACGGCTCTCGCCGTGCGTCAAACTAGTAGTGCACGTGAACCGAGAGTTGCTTTTGTATCGGTCACGCATAGAAAAGCTACCCAGAGGCGCGCCTGTCAATCGGCGCTCCGATGCGGGAATTTTATAGATTGACTGTCTGCGGAGAAAGTTGCATGAATTGATCTTTGGACACGAGTTCGATTCTCGTCGGCGGCACTAACCATACACACGTCCAAACCTTGAAATATAAGGTATGAAGACGGCAAATTCGCATAATTCGCACAAATTCACTATATAATCAGTAGTGTTCGGGTAAATCCCTTGAAATACAGGGCTTTACTCGAAACATTTCTCACCCCTCAAAGATGCTCTCACCTTGAAGCATCAGCATTTCAAAACACCCCTATATCTTCAGTAAATACCGGAGAAATCGGGGAACGTTCATTGACAACAGCAATGTAAGAAAGTACAGTATTTTCACTATCCCTATGGGTCTGCAATGGTTTCGACAGGGGATTTGAAGTATGATAAGCGTAGCGCGCCGGATAATCGCGTCAAAATGTCCAAACTTAAACAATAAACGACAACAATACTGTTGCTATGGCTGCCTAAGGGCAGTGCCGCGGCTTAATAATGCCGCCCGTACCGCGTGAGAGGACTACGACTCACGCCGTGCGTCAAATTAGTAGTGCACGTGAACCGAGAGTCGCTTGTGTATCGGTCACGCATTAAGAAGCTACCCCGAGGAAAGCCTGTTAATCGGCGTTCCAAGGTGGGAAATCTAAACGATTAACTGTCTACGGAGAAGGTTGTATGGATGATTCTTTGGACACGAGTTCGATTCTCGTCAGATCCACCATCGAGCACGTTTTACCCCTGTAAATCAAGGGTGGGACGTGCTTTTTCATTGCTCAAAACAGTATATAAGAACGCTCGGTTTACCGCATCGGTAAGTCGGGCGTTTTCGTCGTTTACAGGGGAAAGTGGAGATACAGAATTCGCTATTGCTATATGTATACACTGGGGAAGCGGAAAATCGGGGAAATCGGGGATTTACCATAAACCTTTAAGAAAAAAGTATATGCTCCGACGAGCAAAGCACGGAAATCCGTGCCCCAATATCCCCGATTTCTCCAGTGATTAGTAAACACACACCGGTTTCCCCTCGAGAGAGGGTATGCTCTACGGAGCAAAAGGGTTAGAATTCCCTAAAAATTCGCCTTGGGGGTGGGTGGGGCAGACGCTGGCGCATTCTCGCGTTTTATGCCCCTTCCCGACAAATCCATAAGAAAACAGTAACAAACACAAAAATAAGGAGTTTCAACGATGAAAACAGTAAATATCTACTATATTTTCGACGCTTCGGTAAAAATCCGAGGCAACGCTCAGCACAGAATAGAAGAAAACATCACTCGTATATCCCGAGCTCTCGGCTTTTCCCCATACAAGACGAAGCTTCACCTCATCGGATACCGCGACCGTGCCTTCTTCGGTAAGCCTCACGAAAGAATCGGGGCATACGGCAACCCAGACTTCGCAGAAGGTCTCAAGATGCTCGGCAACGTGCTCGACTACGGCAGAAAGTACGAGGCTTCTAAGGCTCGCTCGGTCTTCATCTGGCATACGTCGGGCGAAGTGCTCGAAGGTTGGAAATCGGAGCTCGAGAGGCTCTACAAAAACAAAGAATTCGCATTCGGTCTAAGGTACGTCGTACAACACGGAACGCCGGATAAATACACAAAAGAGGCTCTTTACCGCTTCACCGAAACACCGGAGAGGATATTGCACCATTTTTCTGAGGGAAGGTTGTGCTCTCTGGTGCAAAATATCGTATGCGCACATTAAAATGCGCGTAACTATTGATTTATCATTAAAAATATGCTAAAATATAAGCGCCACACAATCAAATATTTTCCAAATAAGGGTGTACTATGCCATTTTTAGTACTTCCGTCCTTTTCTATACCTTATTTGGAGAAGATTGTGTGGCAGCAATGCGAAGTACATAATTTGGGGGGTGCGTTCGCTTTGCGGGCGCACTTTTTTGTATTTTAGGAGGTTTATCATGAAAAGAGTATTGTCATTACTTTTTACGATAATACTCACATTAACTTTGACCGCCGGACTTGCGTCGTGCGGAAAGGATGTTGAGTTCAACGTGAACTTCGTCGTTGACGGAGAGATATACGCTACCGTTGGAACAAGCGGAGAGGAAACTATTAGGATACCGGAGAATCCCACTAAAGACGGTTACGCCTTCGACGGTTGGTATTGGGATAACGGCGTTTGGCAGAAGCAATTTACCGCCAACTCCATGCTTGATGCACCTCTTTCAAGCGATATGAGTGTTTATGCGAAGTGGAACTGTGTTCATACTGCTTCGGATTGGATAACCGATAATGACGCAACCTGCAAGGAAGCAGGCTCAAAGCATAAGGAATGTACCAAGTGTGAAGAGGTTCTTGAAACCGCAACCATAGATAAGCACAGCAACCATACTCCCGCCGAAGCAAAAATCGAGAACTTCGTTGACTCTACCTGCAAGGTAGAAGGCTCTTACGATGAAGTAGTATATTGCTCCGTCTGCGAAATTGAAATCAGCAGAACCAATAAAACCGTAGAAAAGAAAACTACTCACACTCCCGCAGAGGCAGAAATTGAGAACTTCGTTGACTCTACCTGCAAGGTAGAAGGTTCTTACGATGAAGTAGTATATTGCTCCGTCTGCGGTATTGAGATAAGCAGAAACAATAAAATCGTAGGAAAGAAAACTACTCATACTCCCGGTGAAACAAAAATCGAGAACACCGTAGCACCAGACTGTGTAAACAAAGGCTTTTATGACAGTGTTGTCTATTGTTCTGTTTGTAAGGTCGAAGTTAGCAGAGAAACCGTTACTGTCTATGCTAACGGCCATTCTCATAACTCTGTGGTAACTGCACCCACTTGCACCGAAAAGGGTTACACCACCCACACCTGCCACTGTGGCGATGCTTACATTGATACATACGTAGACGAACTTGGTCACTCTTACAATAACGGTGTAATAACAACCGCTCCTACCTGCACCGAGAAGGGCGTTAAGACCTTTACCTGTAGTACTTGCGGAGATTCTTATACCGAAGAAGTTGCCGCGCTCGGTCATACAGAGGGTGGAGCCGTAATAGAAAACAACGTTGATCCCGATTGTGTAAACGACGGCTCTTATGATAACGTAGTTTACTGCACCGTGTGCGAAGCAGAGCTTAGCAGAAATACCGTAACAGTTGACGCACTCGGTCACAAGGACGAAAATACAGACGGCTATTGCGACGCTTGCGATGTCATTGTTAACGCAAAACTTGCCATTTCCGGCACGTACTACTCCATATACCGTGAAAAAATAGTTGTAGATACCGAATATTTCAAACTTGATGACGAGGAATACATAGTCGTATTCACATATGATATTTCTGGCGACGTATTTACCGCGGCTTATCATAGCGTAATTTGCGAGGATGCAGAACTCAAGGAACTTCTTGAAGGATATTATGAAGGTGCAGTATTCTCGTACGGCTTCGCTTTCACAAAAGAGACGATATCTCTGATTGACGAAGATCTTGATGCAGAAGTCTACTACCGTCCTGAATTCTTGCCTCCCTGCGAGCACGATGTTATAACTATTGAGGGCAAAGCTCCCACTTGCACAGAGGAAGGATATACCGATTTCGTATATTGTGACATTTGCGGTGAGGTGTTCACCGAGCTTGAATCAATAGAAAAGATAGACCATACCTACGACCAAACGGTAGCGAGTGATGATTATCTTAAATCCGAAGCAACCGTAGATTCTCCTGCTATTTACTACAAATCCTGTATTTGCGGAGCGAAGGGCGAGGAAACCTTTACCCACGGTGACGTGCTCACCATTCCCTTATTAAGCGTTACTCTCAACAAAACCGAGACAACATTAGCCATAGGTGCGACCGAAACGCTGATTGCCACCCTTAATCCTTCTAACACTACTGAAAAAATCAAATGGGTATCAAGCGACGAATCCGTAGTAAAGGTTGTAAACGGCACGCTTATCGCAGTTGGCAGAGGCAACGCTATCGTTACCGTTGAAACAGAGGATTACATATTTGCATATTGCACTGTCAAGGTAATTATCCCGGTTGAGAACGTTACGCTTGATAAGAGCGAAGCGGAAATCTACGTTGGACAGCCCTTTGCGCTGAATGCTATCGTTCTTCCCGAAAACGCAGACGGAAAAACACTCACTTGGACTTCCTCCGATGAGTTAGTTGCGACTGTAAATGCGAACGGAGTTATCACCGCAAAATCCGCAGGAACTGTGGTAATAACCGCAACCGCGCCTAACGGTGTGTCTGCTTCTTGCACTCTTACCGTTAAAGCAGGCGAATTGAAATTTACCGCCACCGAGGATAGCTCCTTCTACTATGTTTCCGGATACGAAGGATACGAAACGCATATTGAGATTCCGAATATGCACGACGGTCTGCGCGTTATCAGAGTTGCCGAAAGTGCCTTCAAGGGTAATACGATAATTGAGAGCATTACTCTTCCCAACTCTATTCAAACAATAGATGCCCACGCATTTGAGGGTTGTACATCACTGAAAACTATCACCATTCCGGATAGTGTAACCGTAATAAGCGCTTACACGTTTGCGGATTGCACCGCACTTACATCGGTTCTCTTAAACAAGAATCTCACCTCTATCGGTGAGTATGCATTCAAGGGATGTACAGCGCTTACCGATATCAGCATAAAAGCCGCAGGAGCGAAGCTTGCGACCATCGGCAGCTATGCATTTGCAAATTGCACCGCGCTGAAGAGCTTTAATATTTCCGAGTATGCGAGCGTTCTTGAAACCGTAGGTGACCACGCATTTTCTCGTTGCACTGCACTTGAGTCGGTTATTCTTTCAAATTCCGTAAAGACAATTTCGACAAGTGCATTCGAGTATTGCTCGACACTCACTTCTATTGATCTTGGCGAGAGCCTTGTGACTATTGCAGATAAGGCGTTTGACTACTGTATTTCGCTTGCAAAAATCGAAATGCCCGATACCGTTACCACCCTTGGAAATATGGCATTCAGACATAATGACGAGCTTTCTGAGGTCATATTCTCATCAAGCCTTGTGAAGATCGGCAATGCGGCATTCCAGTACTGTATCAGCATTGAGGAGCTTGTGCTTCCCGAGAATATAACGCAGCTTGGCAACTCCGCATTCTCATATTGCGAGGGAATAAAATATCTCGGCATACTTGGTAATATCACCGTTTGGGGTGACTCCACCTTCTACGAGTGTGGAAATATTGAAGTTATCTATATAGCCTCGAAAACCAACTCCGAAATCCCCGAAAACAACTATATCTTCTATAACGTAGGCGCAAAATCCGAAGGAATCGCACTTGCGCTCGGTATAAATGCTATAATCCCCGAGGGACTCTTTGAGCCGGTTGAGGATATAGAGAACTATCCGAAAATCGCAGGCATTATGGCAGAGGACGGCTCGGTTTCGTTTAACGCGTTTGCCGAGAAAAATAACCTTCCTTATCTTATAGCTATCTCTATGCCCAACAGTATGGAGAGCCTTACCTACGGCATCTTCAACAATTCTCCTTGGTGGGAAGCGCAGGAGAAAGGCGTAGTCTATATTGATAACTACTTCTACGGCTATAAGTGCGAGTGCCACGCGGCAACGCCCACAGAAATATGGGTAGAAAACTACCTTGCCCCCACTTGTACCGAGGAAGGCTTCTATCAGAACGTTTGCAAATGCTCGGTCTGCGAGTATGAAGTTCTTCGCCAAGACGTTATTATCCCTGAGCTTGGTCACGCACCTCTTGATGCCGTAGTTGAAAACTACGTTGCACCCGATTGCATTACCGACGGCTCTTACGATAGCGTTGTATATTGCGGCAGATGCGGTGAGGAACTTTTGAGAGAAGGAAATGTAGTTCCCGCGCTCGACCACGATTATATTGACCACGAGGCAAAAACGGTAACCTGTACCGAAATAGGTTGGGATGCATATCAGACCTGTGGTAGATGCGATTATACAACCTACGTAGAAATCCCCGCGCTTGACCATGATTATATTGACCACGAGGCTCAAGATCCTACTTGTACTAACGTAGGATGGCACGAACATCAAACCTGTGGCAGATGCGATTATACCACTCGTGTGGATATTGAGGCTATTGGCCACGATTATATTGATTATGAAGCAAAATCTCCGGACTGTATTAATGTAGGTTGGCATGCATATCAAACATGTTCGCGATGTGAATATACAAGTTATGCCGAATTGTCTCCAAGGAGTAATCTACACTCCACAAATAACGGTTATTGTACTATATGTTATATTCCTGAAAGCACGCCTGGACTTGAGTATACCATAAACAGCGATGGAGAAAGTTATATGGTAAGTGGCATTGGAACATGTACAGAGAATAATATTGTTATAGGAATATACAACAACTGCAGTGTAACATATATTTCTAATTGCGCATTTGAAAGTTGTGACAAAATAAGTAGTGTTATTATAGGAGATTGTGTAACAGGCGTTTTCGGATGGGCGTTCTCCGATTGCAGAAACCTAACTCATGTAGAAATTGGAAATAATGTCACCGTCATTAGTCTTCGAGTCTTTAGCAACAACAAACGACTCGAAAGTGTGATAATCGGAAACGGTGTCGTAAGTATTGAAAACTATGCGTTTGGTGGTTGTACAGCGCTTTCAAGTGTGACAATTCCTGAAAGCGTAACGAGTATTTCTTCGGGTGCGTTTGATGATTCCAATCTTACAAGCATTATCGTAGATGAAAATAATTTAAACTTCAAGTCAATTGATGGTAATTTGTATTCAAACGATGGTAAGACATTATTACGATATGCTCCTGGAAAAACAGCTACCAATTATATAATTCCAAATGGTGTAATCGATATTGGTGAGTATGCATTTGATGGTTGTAAAAACCTTCTGAGCATTGCTATACCGAATAGCGTAACATCTGTTGGCAAGTATGCATTTTTTAATTGTACTCAATTAAAGTCTGTAATAATGGGAAATGGTATCATGCGAATTGGTGAAGGAGCACTATGTGGTTGCACCAGCCTTACGAGCATAAAGTATCGCGGAACACAGACGCAGTGGGCTGCTGTCTCTAAAGGTGATCATTGGAACTATGATACCGGCTCGTACAAGATAACTTATAACTATAAGGATGAATAAAAACGGATAGGGCGGTTAAATTCCGCTCTATCCAAAATCCATACGAGACAAAGGTGGGAGATCATGGACAAGAATGCTATCATTACAGTGATTGAGGATATTGTAAGTGCTGATAGGCTTGAATACATAAGTGGTTCAATTTTGAATTGCGGAACCTCTGATTGCGCATTGTCCGACGAAAGAGGATCTGTATATGGTATAGCAATAGAATTATCTGGGGATGAAAAGCAATCTTTTTTTGACAATCTCGCCAACAAGAAAAAAGGGGTGACAGCAAAAGAATGGAAAAGCATAGGTGATAATTATTATCCACTATATTGGGGGATTGATATAAATATGGGTGCGCGCTTGTCAGCGCACATTAAAGATTATCTTGGCACAGGTGCTTTGCAGTTGAACGCTCGTCATCTGGGAGATTTTAAAATCATTTATGGAGCAATTCCTTGTTTGAATCGCGCTAAACACGAAAAAACACTACGAAATACATATCCAGATATTTTGAAAACAATAAAAAAATCTTCAAGTAAGGAGTAAATATGTATGCCAGTATCCATTTTAATTAACAAACTGAAGAGCTATTGTGCTAAGAAATTTCCTAATATTTATGACATTAAAGCATTAAATATGAGTTTATCTGGAAACTATGGGGTAACAAATTCCAAAATCACGATAATGCTTAACAATAGTGTATGCTTTGATTATATTGCTGGCACGCCGTTTGGTAACTATGACTATATATTTGAAGGTATATAAATTATGGATGTTACAACCGTTCATTTCGACTCAACAAAAGTAAAAAAGGCTCGTTCAAAAGACCGACCAAACTTTAAAACTCAAATAAACATTAGTAATGTAATCTACCTCTTTTTTCGGACAAAATAAATGCTATTATATTGGTGAAGCAGATGCATCGTTGTCACAAAGGTGTTATGATAATACACCTCGCCATATCAGTGCCAATTGGTTTAACAAATGTGACAAAGTAATACTTATAAAACTCGATGATGAATTGGGTAGTATTGAGCGTCGTGCAATTGAGGCGTCGTTTATACTATCATACAAGTCAGCAGGTCACCCATTGGCTAACAAAAAATGAAAAACTTCAAATATAAGCATATATTATTTTTTTGATAGCATCATATAATACGAGCAAAGTACACGTTCGTATGTAACTGTTAAATGGGAGCATCTAACTATTAAAGGGCGATAATTAGCTGTTAAATGGCGGTGATGCAACTGTTAAATGGTAAATGGCGTATTAAATGGGTGTTAAATGGTAAATACGTGCCTGTTAAATGGCAAGTACATTTAACAACTAAATACTAAATGAGAGCTAACGTATCACGCGTTAGCTCTTTTATATGCAAAGAAAAAAGACGCTATATTACTCCTCGCTCACACACCTCTTTACTGTTCTTATCTACATTTACACACCTTTTTACGCTGAATTCAAGAAATTGAACTCCTCGTTTGCAGTGCAAACGAAAAAAGCTTTGTCAAAATAGAAAGCGCCTTGGTTTGGGAAATGGGTAGGGGTGCGTGTTAAAAAAATATTCTAAAATTCGCTCAAAATGTAAAGTTTTATTTGCTAAGGGAAAAGGTTTTTAAATCCTTGTTGACTTTTTCTTTTTCGAATGCTATACTAAATATATATTTTTTCGCCCGTGCGAGAGGAAAGGAGATGCAAAATGAAAAAAACAAAAGCAATAAAGCTTTCGGTTTCTGTTTTGTCCTTTGTTCTTGCATTTTCTTTTATCTTCGCTTTCTTTGTCCCGGCTCTCGCTCTTGGGGCAGAGCCTGAAGATTTTGACCTTTCAAGGCAAGGATTTATTGGTGAAACATATAATGATTCAATAAGCGCATCCGAGCTTTTGGAAAACGTTTTCTCGCTCTCGCTTTCGGAGGACGAAAAAACCTACCTTGACACGCACGGCGGAATAAAAATCGTTTATCCTAAAAGTATTCCAACCTCATACGTTACGTACAGTCATACTGACGCTACCCTCACGGTAAGGGCGGGTGCGTATTCCTATCTTGCCGCAAACGGAAGAACGATTAGCTGGATTCCTTCCTCTGTTTCTCTTTCTTCCGGTGGCGATGCGGATCTCATTAAATCCGGTGATGAATATCTTGCTGATATTGTTCTTGAAAATTTCTCCAAGGATCTCTCCATAGAGTTGAGTTATACATGTTCTATAAAAATTCCGAAAACTGCTGTCAATGAGCTTCTCGGAAAAGCTTATTATGACGGAAAGTATTATCACGAAGCAAACACCGCCTATCTTATCGCTTATGAAAAGTACGTAGCGGATAAAGCACAGTACGAGATTGATTTTCCGCTGTACAGCTCTGCACTTGCCGACTATAATACAAAATATGCTCTTTATCAAAAATACCTTTCCGACAAAAAGGTGTATGAAGAAAAACTGGCAAAATACAACGTATATCTTGCGGAGCTTGAAGAGTATAAAGCCGATTTGCAGCTTTATTGTGAATATGAGGCGGCAATGGAAAAATACCGTACTGATTATCAGGCGTATCTTGATTCCGAGGCGAAACGAGAAGCACTTGCCGATGAAATTTTGGCTTATGAAGAATATCTGGCCGCAAAGGAGAAAGCGGATTACCGCATTGGGCTAGTTGAGTCGCTCAAGGTCAGAGTAACGGACCTCGAAAGAAGTTTATACAGTGCAATTACCGGTGATACAGTAACGACGGTTATCGAAAACGAGGACGTAATCGCAGGAAATCTTATCGGTGCGGATAGAGGCGCGGTTGAAATGGCAGGTGACTCTACTACTTGGCTAAGGCGGCTTTATGAAGTTTATTTCAGCAAGGAAACCGTTGAAGAAAAATACGTTTATTATAAACTCAATTACAGGCGCTTTCGAGATAATACCGTAAATCTTTTCAGGGCGCTTGATAATCTTTACCAGAACGAGAGAGTAAGAGAAGTTCTTGCAGCAAATGAAAAGGACGAAAAATACAGAATTCTTTTGGCTCAGCTCTATTTGGCTTCTCTTGCATATTCCGACGTTGACATATACACTTATGACGGTACTGCCATATACGATTCGAATTATCGCATAATTTCTCCTGCGGGCGCGCTTACCGCGCGTGAAATTGTCGGAGATGACGGGTATTATGTTGACCGTAATTTTGCAGAGCCGGCAAGCGATGATTTGTATCCTGCGCCGGTTGAAATGCCGGATTATACCCCTGTGCCAAAGCCGACTCAGCCGAAAGAGGTAAAAGCTCCGACAGCACCTGAAAAAGTGGATGAGCCGATTCCACCGGCTGTAGTCGAAGAGCCAACTGTGCCGATCGAGCCGGAAGAACCGAAAGCTCCCGAAAAACCGTATCAAGAGGGGGGCATAGAGGAAAAAATAGCCGAGGCGTATTTGCGTTCGGAGCTATCGAACAGGGAAAGTCTTCTACTAACGGAGGATATGACTCTTGAAATTACAGTGAAAGTGACAAAGTCATTTTCCGCTTCTACCGTAACGGTATATTACCACGATGAAAATGGAACTCTTATTGGAGCCGCCAATGTTGATAAGGGCAGCTTCGCCGAAATAAATTTTATTCCTGAAAAAAGCGAGGATTACGCGGCAAGCTACGTGTTTTCTGCGTGGGTTGACGAAAACGGCAACGAATTAGATCTTAACTGCGTTGAGACTGATATATCGGTTTATCCAAAATTTGAAAAAATAATGAAAAAGTATAGCGTAAAGTGGCATATCGGAGATGAGATTTCCGTGACAGAAGTCCTTTACGGAGAA
Source organism: Eubacteriales bacterium (assembly GCA_045656725.1). Classification (GTDB taxonomy): domain Bacteria; phylum Bacillota; class Clostridia; order Oscillospirales; family CAG-272; genus UBA1740. The sequence continues at coordinate 17,906 of JAZORS010000124.1, forward strand.
ACCCCCATCTACGGCACAGAACCGGCTCTTCCTTCAACTCCGAGCGTTTCTTATGAGTTTTTGGGTTGGTCGCTTGACGGAACAAATATTGCCGCACCTACGGCAGTTTCCGGAAACGCGGATTACTATGCCGTTTTTAAACCGCACTATGCCGTTGCCATCGGTGACACGGGTGCGAGTGTCAGTGTGGTAAACGGAACTGCTTTTGTTGACCTTGGTGCTTGTTTGACGGTAAGAGCAGATATATCGAAGCTTATAGCATATGCCGAGGGGGGAATTACCTTTAACCTCAATGGCGCAAGCGTTACTGTTGCGTATTCGGAGCTTCTTGTACTAAAAAGTACAGATGTGAAGGATATATGCATAGATATCTCAACTGCAGACAGACATGCGGAGTTTTTTGTGGATTTCTTTTCTGTAAGCGGAGAAAGGATAGAAACTCCGATAAAATTATCGGTCTCTGCAGTAAAACGGCTCGGTGGCAGTGATTTGTATCTTTTTAGCGTTGGAACAACGGAAAAACAGTATTTCAGATTTACCGACGGCGAGTCAAATATAAGTTTTAATTTAGACACGGGTATCCGCGTGCGTCTTGCAAACGAAAATAAAATTTCGCTTTTCAAAAATCAACTCGTGGAATTTCACACCGATTTATCCGCCGCCTCACCCGGAGAAAATGTAAACATAAGTGTTCAAATTCCCGATGGCATAAAGGTGACGGGGTATTATTACGTCACATCGTCGGGGGAAGAGGTCAGACTTTCTGAAAGCTCTTTCGTGATGCCTGCATCATCGGTTACTGTCGGAGTTTTCGCCGAACGATCAGTATATGAAGTTATTTTCATTTCGGACGGCTTCGTTGTTTCAAAGCATAACTATTACTACGGAGAAACGCTTGTTTTGCCCGGCGACCCGACAAAGCCGGAAGACGAGGATTTTCGTTACATCTTTATCGGCTGGTCACCTGATATTCAAACGACCGTTACTGCCGATGCAAGCTATACTGCTGTTTTTGAATCCGAAGCTGTTGAAAAAGGACCGGAAGAGGGGGGGCTGAAAGTTTCAGAGAGCGTGATGCGAATGATAGTTGCGTTTTCGATTTTCGCACTTCTTACCCTCTCCGCATTCGTTCCCGCTTTCTTGATGTTTGTGCTTTATCGCAGGCGGTCAAGGCGAGTCTTTGCTTTCAAAAAATTCCGTAAATGAATTTTCTTTAAACGAATTGAATAAAAATCATGACACGTCTTTGTGTATTCTACCAAAAATGCGCAGGGACGTGTTAATTTTTCCCTTATTATATTGACTTTCGCTCGCACGAGTGCTATAATTTAATAAATTATTAATTTGCAACTTTTACTGTGAAAGGTACGGTACAAACAATGAAAAATCCATTACGTAAAATCATTGCTTTCGCGTTGTTGCTCGTTATGGCATTCAGCATTTCGGCAACCACGGCTTTCGCTATCGGTGAAACGGAAGGCATGGGCAGCAGTGGTGTAAGTAATACCTTAGCACCCGAGGGTGCAGGCAATTCAATTTCGGGAGGAGTCGATCTCGGATGGTGCAGCATTGAGTACGATAATGAAAACATCAATATCGTATGGTATCATAATCCTGCATCGCTTTTCTCTGCGAACTTTGAACAGCTTAAGATGTTGAAAAAACAGCTCTCGAGAGGTGTTAGAAAGATCGTAGTTGAAAACGCAAAACAGAATATATCTGATATTCAGCCCGGAGAGTCTGCAGATCCCACGCTTGATAGTTTCGATGCGATTCTTTCGCGTTGCCTTGAAAGCTTTGTGGACGAGAAAATAGGCGGACACGAGCTTTCCGAATACGTTGAGCTTTTTAAATTGATGTTTTCAAATACGCCCGAAGGTGACGCGATTATCAACGAGTTTGTTGAAATGGTTTGTTCGCTTGTTACTTTTGCTGTTCGCGGAAATATCATTGCTATTGACGATCTTCCGAAACCTGAAAAGGTAGCGGAACTTGTCGAAAATAAAATTAATGTATACTTTGATTCGTACGTTGCCGTATACGTAGAGGATCATATAAGCGGATACATCGAATATCTTAACAAGCCCGAGGATGAAAGAGACCCTATCACCGACGATCTCATTCAGCTCATTGAAAACGCGTCAATCTCTTTTGTAAGGGCTCAGGTGACGGATTATATCGATGGCTCTCAACCTTATTTTGAGGATGAAATCGGACCGTTCGTTGACGAAATGTTAGGCGACCACATCGCAGATACCGTTGAGTCATATCTTGATCACAAATGTGCCGCAACAACTCCGACGGGCGTGAACGCTCTTTACGTTTACAATCTTATTGATGCTTACTTCGAGCAGTCTATAGATAACTACATAGACCTCAAACTCGGTGGTTCGGTTTCGTCTGAAAATCAAACCGTCCTTGATCAGAAGATATCAGAAATCGCAGACGCTTACGTAAGAAGCCACGTAGAGGATCAAATTGACGCGTATATCGACTATGTGTATCACGATAGTGCAATCGCGCCGACGTATTATGATATTATCGACCGAATCGTTGAAGCTGAGATAGCTTCATTTAACGATCCGAAGATTACATACGAAAACTTCACAGATCACTTCACCGCGCAGGAATTCAAGGCGCAAACGCACGATTACGTACATGCAAATCCCAATTCTGTCTTTTCTGATATTACGGAAGGCGACCTTAGCCTCGTTCTTTCCAATCATAACGATCTTCTTTTCGAGCACAAAGCTGAATTGCTTGCTTTTGTCGAGGCAAATGAAACAAGCGTAACAGAGCAAATAAAGGCGACTGTTGATACTACCTCGGACGACTGTAAAAACGTATGCAAGAGCATTCTTGCGGACGTATCAAACGATGAAATCGTTAAAATGCTCAGCGATGCTGTCATGGCTTCAGCCGATCTTGACACTTTGATTGACGATATCAATGAGCACATATTTGAAAATATCGACCGTTCTTACAAGGATACTGCTATCGCGCAGTTCATCGGTATGGGTGTTGATGAATACAAGAACAGCCTCGATATGCTCATCCTGGTGCTTTCCGATGAATACGAAACCCTTGTCAAAGATCTTGAAAATAGCGAGAACACCAGTTATGGATTGGTTGAAATCGTTGAATTTCTCGAAACGGTTAAAGTTAAATATAATGGTAATCTTGAAAAAGTTCTCTGCAATACAGAGAACGGAGAGCTTGAATTCAAAAAGGATGCGCTCCTTGCCCTGATTGCAGAACTTCCTGCGCCTAGCCAGTTGGCAAACATGCCGGATGACGAAATGAAGTTCTCGTGGGCGGTAGAAATCGTTACATCTATTACAGATGAGCCCATTTGCTTTGATATAAACCTTTCCGTTGGCTCCGGTCATGCTGAGTTAAGAGAATTCGCAAGTGCTCTTGCAGACATGGTAGAGGTTGTGACGACCTCGAACGGAAAACATAATGTCAGCATTGATATGCCTGCCAGTGTAACCGACGCTATATCTGCTATATTCACCAGTTCTGATATTGCTCCGTCCCTTCGCAGAGAGTTTTTCCGTCTTTACACTGTGTCCGTAGATGAAGTTTATGATTATTTCATGAATGATTTCACCTACAACGATTATCTCAGTGTTTTAAACGTTGTTGATTTTGAGTTGATTCTCGAAGAATTTGGAGTTGACGGTATAAGCAATGCAAAAATAAGAAGGCGCATCGCCAACGACGTTTATTTTAATAGGTTCAAATCTCTTGTCGAAAAAATGTACGCGCAAATTCCCGGAGATAAATCCGACCTTACGGTAATGGATTTCTACAACAACAGCGGAAAGTTCGTTGATTCCGGAAATTACAGTTATGATCTTTCGCCTCTTATTAATAAAGTGGCTGGAAAATATGCCGGTCTGATAAATTCACTGTTTGACGACACTTCTATTGAAGTAAACGCAAATGTGTCGGTGGATTTCGAAAGATTCCACTCTGTTGAATTTGTTATTGATGGAAATACTCAAAAAATAGGTCTTCTTCCCGAGGGGGCAGATCTAGCATTCTTCTATGGCCCTGATAGATATGAAGGATATAAAATTCTTTCCTGGGCCGACAGCGAGGATGTGGTATATACCGAGATGCCGAATCACGACATAGTTCTTAACGCTAATCTTGAAGAGCTTGAAATTATTCTTCTTGATAACGTGAACAAAGTCTACGACGGCGCGGCAAGCACCCTTACAGTTTCAGTAGAATACACCAAAATCAATCCTACCTATACTTATAAATGGTACAAAGATAACACGCTCATCGAAGGCGCTGACACGAACTCAATTCAGGTTCTTAACGTTGTCGATAGCGGAACGTACTATTGTGTAGTAGACGTTGTTGACGGCGATCTTTCAACGACACTTACCTCTAACACGGTAATCGTTGAGATATCTCCTATGGCAAAAACCATTGAAGATTATCCCGAAATTTATTGGAGCTACACGGGAACGCCTTTCGTTTATAACGGAACACCCCATACGGTAAGTGTAAGCGAAAATTATGATGACATTGAGCTTGCCTCTCTTGCTGGTCAGAGCGCAACCAATGCGGGCACTTACACAGCCGTTGCAACGTTCAGAATGCTCAACCCGAACTTCTGTTTCCCCAACGGCGCAGATGTTTATCGCGATTGGGTGATAGCTCCTGCCGAGCTTACGAATTCTGACGTAGAGTTTGTTTGGGACTATAATCCCGAAGAACCCTTTACGTATGAATGCGATAGTTTAAGAAGAGTATCGTTAACAGTTCCCGAAAATCTTAAAGCAACAAGCATAACCGGCGATGCCGCAACAGAAGCCGGTGTGTATGTAGCAATAGCTTCCATAACGTCTTCCAAGTCGGATCGT
>JAZORS010000125.1:0-8327 GCA_045656725.1 Eubacteriales bacterium
GTTTTCATCAAGAACGTGCAAAAGCTTCATCGCCGCACGCTCATAAATCTTTGCCTCATACTCCGGAACAGCCTTTGCAAGCTCTATAAGACCGCAAGCTGCAATGGAAGCTGCGGAAGAATCGTAGTATACCGGTTCTGACGGTGCGCGGAAGTCAACAAGAGGAAGCTTCCCGTCTTCAATATTTGCAATGAAATAATGTGCAACCTTCTTCGATATATCAAGGTATTCCTGCTTTCCGAGATTGAGATATGCGAGTGCAAAGCCATAAAGTGCCCATGCCTGACCGCGAGACCAGGAAGAGCCGACTGCAATTCCCTGACCGAAGAAGGTTTTTACGGTTTCGCCTGTATCTCTGTCATGCTCTACTACGTGAACAACAGAGCCGTCGGGACGGATATGCTCTCTCAAGGTAGTGTCGGCATGAGCCATTGCGATACGGGTGAATCTATCGTCATCAAGCTCACGGGATGCCCAGTAAAGAATGGGCAAGTTCATCATAGTGTCGATAATGGTCCAGTTCATAGTTTTTCTTCCGCTATGGTTCCATGCACGGAAATATTCACCGCCGAGAACAAAACGGGAAGAGAAGCTTGAAGCTGCGAAAAGGTTTCTCATTCTGGACTGCGCATCGCCGGTAAGGGTGTGAAGCGCACCGGAAAGAATATGCCAGATAAATCCAACGTCGTGGTTAAGAAGCGGGAAATTAGCAAGCGCCTTATCCATAATTTTCTCGGACGTTTTTGCGGTTTCGAGATATTCCTCGTTGCCGGTATGCTCGTAAAGAAGGCAGTTAAGTCCTCCCCAGAATCCGTTTGTCCAGCCGTTAGGATCTTTTTCCTGCAAATCAATATGTACTCCGTTTTCGTCTACGCCGTCCGGAATTTTATTTCTTGAACGCAAGGTAAGCTTCGACATTTTCTTGTCGATCTTTTTAAAGGTTTCTTCTATCCAAGGGAGGTTTTCCGCAATAAGCTCGTTGTAATTTTTCATTTATTTATCTCCTCGAATTTATTTACTTGATGTTTTTTATGGCTGTTTTCCAAAATACGCCTGAATTCCACCGTCAACGTAAAGAATCTGTCCGTTTACAAAATCGGAGGCCTCAGATGCGAGGAAAACCGCAGGTCCTGCAAGGTCCTCGGGGTTGCCCCATCTGCCTGCAGGTGTTTTGGTTTCGGTGATAAAGGTATCAAATGGGTGCTTCGAGCCGTCCGGCTGGGTTTCACGAAGGGGCGCCGTCTGGGGCGTTGCGATATAGCCTGGGCCGATGCCGTTACACTGAATATTGTATTTTCCGTATTCGGAAGCAATATTACGGGTGAGCATTTTAAGTCCGCCCTTTGCAGATGCGTAAGCGGAAACCGTTTCTCTTCCGAACTCGCTCATCATAGAGCAGATGTTGATTATTTTTCCCGAGCCCTTTTTGATCATTGAGGGGATAACCGCCTTTGATACGATAAAGGGAGCGTTAAGGTCAACGTCTATTACCTGTCTGAACTCGGACGCCGTCATTTCTATCATGGGGATTCTCTTGATAATTCCTGCGTTGTTAACGAGTATATCAACAACTCCGACTTCCTTTTCGATCTTTCCTATCAACTCTTCAACCGCATCCTCGTCGGTAACGTCGCAAACGTAGCCGTGCGCCTTAATTCCGTCCGCCTCGTAAGAAGCAAGTCCCTTTTCGACAAGCTCCTCCTTTATATCGTTGAAAACAATGGTAGCGCCTGCTGCGGCAAGTCCCTTTGCGATAGCGTATCCGATTCCGTACGAGCCGCCCGTTATAAGAGCAACCTTGCCGTCAAGATTAAAAATGCTTGTGTTTGCCATTTTTCCTCTCCTTTATCTGAGTTCTTTCGTTTCGATATGGTCCATATCGTCAAATTCCTGGTTTTCACCGCACATAGCCCAGATGAACGAATAGTTCTTCGTTCCAACGCCCGAGTGGATAGACCAAGAGGGCGAAATCACAGCCTCTTCATTGTGCATAACGATATGTCTTGTTTCCTTGGGCTCGCCCATCATGTGAAATACTGCGTCGTTCCCTCCCATATCAAGATAGAGGTAAACCTCCATTCTTCTGTCGTGGGTGTGGCTTGGCATTGTATTCCAGTTAGAGCCAACGTCAAGCTGGGTAAGACCCATAGCGAGTTGGCAGGATTTTATAACGTCGGGATGGATGTACTGATTTATAACGCGCTTGTTGCAGTCTTCAACAGATCCGCAAGGCACTTTTCTTGCCTTGGTGATGTCAATTTTAACAGTCGGATATTCCGTATGAGCCGGGCACGAGGTTATGTAGAATTTTGCGGGATTCGCCTCGTCACAGCTTTTGAAGCGAAGATCCTTTTTGCCTCTTCCGACGTAGATTCCGTCACGGGGATTCATAACGTATTCCTCTCCGTCAACGGTGATAATACCCTTACCGCCTATATTGATACAGCCAAGCTCACGGCGCTGGAGAAAATATTCCGCTGCAAGCTCTTTTCCTGCTTCAAGCTTAAGCTCAAGCTTAATCGGCATCATACCGATAACTATAATTCTGTCGGTATGGCTATATACCATTCTTATATTATCCTTTGTAAAGAGGTTTGCGATATGGAATTCCTCTCTTAATCTGTCAGTAGTGTAATATCTGACGTCCTTTGCATTGGATGCGTCTCTTACTTCCATTCCCTCGTTCTCCTTTTTTATATATTTACCGTTTATTTGTATCTCGGAAAGCGCCGCAAACGAAAGCGATCCGTCGGCAAGGCGCATCTGGCGAAAGCCCGTGAGCTTTACGTATTCGGTTTTTCTCGGCTCGAATTCAAATTTCTGCCCGTCCTTTATGCCGCCGAGCGAAATCGGAACAGAGCTTCCGTCTGAAAATTCAAGCACCGCCTCTTTCCAATACGTGTCGTGCGGAAAATCGGCTCTTATGTATATTGTGGCCGAGCTGACCTCAACCTCGCACCCGAAAAGGACGCTGAATTCAAGATCCTCACGAAGTCCGCCTCCCCACGAGTGATAGGGATAATTTCCGTGCCCCTCGTTTTCGGTTACACCGTCTATTGCATTTCTTTCGAAGAAGCAGGGATTTTCTCTTGTTACAAAGTTTGCCGTGGCATGAGGAAAATATTTCGGGATTTTATGCCTGTCGTGAGAGTTAAGAGATATTTCTCTTTCCCCGTAAATTTCAGCCTCCGTCGGCTCTGAACAGCGTATACGGTGAGAGTTGCCGGAAAATGCGCCGGGCGCATAGCAGGCTTTAAGCTCCCTGTCACTTGGGATTTCAAACTCGAAAATTCTATCGGGAACGTAAACTATCGACTCGGCAAGAGTTTTATCAAGCTGTAATTTTACAAAATCCCCATCGACAAGCTCTATCCTGATTTTATCCCCCGGCTGATAGGTCGCATTATAACATACATCTATCTCGGCGCCGTATGCTTTAAGCTTCACGTCATTACCGGAAACGAGCTTTAAATTCAGAATAAAAATCACCTCGCAAAATGAAAAACACAGACTCCATGATTTCACTTATTTAGTATAATAATATAAAAATTATACCATATATAGTAATATAAGTCAAGAAAATCGGCTGAAATTTTAGCTTAAAACTCCGGAGTTGTTGCATTTTTATAAGAATTGTGATAGAATTGATATACAAGTACAAAAAGGACAAAAGAAATGTATAAAAAATATTTTTCTCCGCTTGTTATTTACACGTTAGTTTACCTGTTTATGCCCCTCGTTTTTTACGTAATGATTGCTCCCATGACGCTCCTTTACGATTTTCTGCACGATGCTTTCCCCGCCACGTTTCCGATTTACAGCGCAGTGACCGAAAAGGAGGCCTACGAGAATTTCACAAAGGTATTTTACATAGTAGTTGCGCTTGTCGGAATTTTCGCGGTTAATTTCATTCTGTCGATTAACAACAACGACAAGTACGAAAGAGTTATCAAAAGAACGGACGCGCTTTTTAAAATCCCTGACGAGCTTCCGCGTTTTTTGCGCGAAACGCTTTTAGGCGAGCTTATCGCCGCGTTCGTGCCTCACGTATTTTTCCTTCTTCTCTGCCTTCCGAAATATCCCGAAAGACTTGTTGGCTACGTTCAGGATTATTTATCGTATCACGTGATTTTTATTGATAAAACAGGGATTATTCTTTCCGTTTTTGTTATCGCGCTTGTGGCATTTGCGGCAAGAATCGCCGCCGCGCCCTTTGCCCTGCGAAAATACCGCGGCGCATGGCTTACAAGCTTTGTGTCACAGTAAGGGGGTAAGATAATGGACGTTATATTAACTATAATCACAGTTTACATACTTTACCGACTGTTCCGTATGACGTGTTTCATAATAAAGCGCGCCACGGCTATAAGAAAGCTCGGAAAGCTTGACGGATATGAGGGCATCCGTGTTAAATTTCCGAGGAAAATGCCGGCGCTCTTTTTCGGAATGAAAAACACACCCGACGCTATCTTTGAGATAGGCGATACGGTTTATCTAACCCGTTTTTACAACGGCCGAGGCGGACGGGCACAGGTTCATTTTGCAAACGAGGAATACTCAGCAGTTTTTTCCGTACTTCTTATAAGAAGCTTTTTCTCCTTCAAGGTGCGAAAGGGCGCTCACGCGCACAGCACATCAGGTGTCAGCGTTAAGGTTAATATTGTACCGAAGCTCGAAATTCCGAAGGAATACAAAAACACGGGATTCAGCGAAAGGAAAATCGTTCCCGTTCTGATTTTCAGCCCCGCCCCCTCGGCTGTCAGCTACGTTACCGACGAAAAGACCTCGATAAAGCTTGCTTTTACGGGAGACGAATTCCGCGGAATTAAAATATTCACCGCATCGAGCTTTGCAAAATTTGCAGAAAGAGAAGCACGGGGGCTGCTTGCTTTGGGCATAACCGAATAAAAAACAGAGTGGTATTGTTTAACACAGTACCACTCTTTATTCTCTCTGCAAACTTAATTATATTAATGTTGAAAAACTCTGTTTTTCTCCAACAATTATATAGCTCCGTTTTCGCGCTCTACCGTACAAAGTACGCCTACGTCCGCGAAGAACGAAGCTTTCTGCTCCAAATCAAGCCAGCCCCGGCTGCCCGATTTTTGAATTAAAAATCAAAGTTTATTACCTTCGAAGCGGAATCCGCGTCAACGTACAAAATAAAGTTTTCGTGCTCTTTAAGTAGACTTGCGGGAACTTCCGGAGTGGTTTCTTTTGCTTTAAGAGTTTTCTCTATTGCATTTGCCTTTACAGCATATGGAACTGCCGAGATTATATTCTTGCACTGCATTATCTGATAGCAGGTCATAGAAACCGCCTGTTTAGGAACGTCGTCAATCGTTGCAAACCAGCCCTCGCCCATCTGCTGACGCTTGCAGGCATCGTCAAGGTTGACTATGATGTAAGCCTCACGGGTGTTAAAATCAGCGGGCGGATCGTTAAATGCGATATGAGTGTTCTCACCGATTCCGATAAGGCCAAGGTCAATAGAATCCGAGCGAAGCTTCTTCGTTATTTCAGCTATTCCCTCCTTCGTTCCGTCAACGTAATTTGCAGAGCGAAGCGGCATGGGAAGCTTTGCTTCGAAGCGCTCCTTGAGGTATTTTCTGAAGCTTGCGCCGTGCGTTTCGGGAAGACCGACGTATTCGTCAAGGTGGAACATATCAACACGTGACCAATCTACGTCCTCTTTTACAAGAGCGGAAAGTGTATCAAACTGCGATGCGCCCGTTGAAAGCACTATGCGAGCATATCCCTTTTCCTTTATCGCATCGTTAATGATTTTTGCCGATTCCTTTGCGGCGCTTTTTCCAAGCTCTTCTTTGTTTTTAGCTATTCTTATTTCCATTTTGAAATTCCTTTCACCATGTTCTTTTAAGTCTATTATACAGAAATTTCTTTTTCTATACCTTAATATTTATGATTTTCAGAGTGCGATATTCTTGGTTTTTTTGATAAAAACAAGGGGAAACGGGCTTTCTGCCCATCTCCCCATTTTTATATTTCTCTTTAATGTTTCTTATTCAAACAGCATTCCAAAAAGCTCGTTTACGGTTTTAAAATAGTAATCGCAGTTTTTCTTCATAAATTCTTCTATTTCGGGAACGTCGTACGCCCAGCCTGCCGCCGCAAAATCAACACCTGCGGCACGGGCCATATCGTAACCAGGCTTCAAATCGTCAACAACTATGATTTCCTCTTTTTTGAGACCAAATTTTCCCATAAGCTCAAAAAGAGTATCGGGCTTTGGCTTTCTTTTCGTTTTGGGAATATCCCAGCCGTAAATTATGTCGGGCATCGGGAGAGAATTGAACTCATAGTCCCTTATTATATATTTAGTTAAGGAATGAGAGTTCACCGCAACGAGTCCGCCACGGCGGCGAAATTCCGAAATCAGCTCTCTGATACCGGGGTACGCCGTCGGTGTATGGTCTTTAACGTAGTCCTCCCAGAATTTCTCTTCCACCTTAAGCTCTTCGGTATCAAGGCCCACCTCGTCCATAAGAAGCTCTACTATACCGGGGTCAAAATTCTTAACGAAATAATCCTCGACAGTATAACGGGACACAAGATGCGGTCTTGTAATTTTAAGGTATTCAATAAAGCAGGGATAATGTATAGAGGCCGTGCTTGCCACAACAGTATCGTCGTGGTCAAGAACAAGACATTTATATTTCATATTTCACCTATTTTTTGAGATTTAAGAAGGTCAACCTCGGCGCAAAATGCGAAGTATCCGAGCGCTCAATAAGAAGCGTTTTATTATGGAAAAGCGACTCCCATTCCTCACGGCTGCCGCCGAAAGAAATTTCCTTTAAGCTGTCGCAGGCGGAGAAAATATCGTCATCCTCAATCATTTTAACACCCTTTGGGATAGATATACGCTCAAGAGAACGGCAATCCGCAAAGGCATCAAAGCCGATTTCCCTCAAAGCAGCAGGCAAAATCAGGCTTTTAAGCGACGAGCAACCGTGAAAAGCACGGCGGCTTATCTTTATAAGCTCCTTTGGCAAGCTGATGTCCGTAAGAGAACGGCAGGACTCGAAAAGGGATTCGTCCACCATGCCCATATTCTCCGAAAGCTTTACGGATTCAAGAGAAAAGCACGATGCAAAGGCGTTAAACTCGATATGAACGCAGGAATCGGGTATTTCAACGTAGCGAAGATTAAAGCAATAGGAAAAAGCGCCCGATCCGATAGTGAAAAGCGATTCGGAAAGCTTTAATTTTGAAAGAGAGGCACAGGCCTCAAATGCTCCCTCGCCTATTCTTTTTACCGTGTCCGGCAAAACAACAGAGTTAAGCGACGGGCAGGACGAAAACGCTTCGTCCTGTATTGCAATAAGCCCCGGCTTGAAATTCACCGCTTTAAGATTTTCGCATCCCATAAAGGCGCAGGCGGAAATCTGTTTAAGAGAGGACGGGAAATTTACGACCTCAACGGAAGAAAATCCTCTGAATGCGTTTTCGCAAATTTCCTCAACGCCCTCCTCAATATTAAGCTCTTTTATCTCGGGGGTATCCTCATACTGCCCCGAAAAGACAACTCGGCTTAAATCGATTTTATCGCCGGAATCCGATTCGGGCAAGGTGTTCTTAAATTTTATTCCCATTTTTTCACCGTCACACAAGCTTTGAAAGGGCGGCGGAAAGCGCCTCTTTAATTTCGAGGTATTTTTCAAGCTTTTTGCGTTCCGCTTCAACTACTGCCGCGGGCGCTTTTGCTATAAAGCCCTCGTTTGAAAGCTTTTTATTAAGTCTTTCAATTTCTCCGTCATTCTTCTGCATTTCAGAAAGAAGACGTGCCTTTTCCTTTTCAAAATCAATTACCTCTGCAAGAGGAATATAGAAGTTACCCGCATCGCAGGCGATTGCAACAGCGTCGTCTTTTTCGTATTTATCCGTAAGTATTACTTCAGATGCAGATGCGAGCTTTTCAAGGATTTTTGCGGTCTTTTCAAAGCTATCCTTATACTTCGTAACAACATAGAGCTTTGCCTTTTTCGAGGGCGGAACGTTCATTTCCGCTCTTCTTGTTCTTATTGCGGTTATTGCATTTATAATTCTGTCAACGTCCTCGCTTGCAGACGAATAATCCTTGAAATCGGAAGCCTTAGGATAGGACGTTATCATTATTGAATCCTCGACGTGAGGAAGCGCCTGATAAATTTCCTCGGTTATAAAAGGCATATAGGGGTGAAGAAGCTTCAGGACAGTTGTAAGAACGTAAACAAGAACACGCTTAGCGTTAGTTGCATCCTTTGTTCCGACACTGAATATACGGCTCTTTACCATCTCGATATACCAGTCGCAGAAAAGGTCCC
>JAZORS010000126.1:0-15565 GCA_045656725.1 Eubacteriales bacterium
GTGTAATAACGAGGTATATTTCAAGGAATGTGCGAAAATCCTTGATTTTCGTAGTGATGCTGAGGGGCATCACAGTTAATTTCACTTTCGGGGAAATTAACATCACATAGATTATAATAAGGGTTTTTAGGAGCTATTCTCAGCTCTTCATTTTTTTATCGTCGGTTGCGGGGTTGTCAATAAGCTTTCCGCTTTCCGTAAAACGCGAGCCATGGCAGGGGCAGTCCCAGGTATGCTCCTCTTTATTGTATATAAGAGCGCATCCGAGATGAGGGCAACGCGGCCTTTTAGGAGTCAAAATACCAATGAGCGACTCGGCAATGTTGATTGCGAGCTGTGGATGTAAAATACTTCTTGACGGATTGAAAAGCGCTTCTAATTTGTTGCTTTTTTCGGAAATCATATCGCAAAGAAGCTTTGCTGAAACCATGGCCGACGTCATACCCCATTTGTTAAATCCGGTTGCTACGAAAAGATTTTCGCTGTTTTTTGAATAGCGTCCTATATACGGTATGCCGTCAAGTGTCATGCAGTCCTGCGTTGCCCATTTTGTTGCGATTTTTGCATTTGGAAAGTATCGCCGGGCAACAGCTTCAAGCTCTCGCCAAGCGCCGCCCGTCTTGCCTGTTCTGTGGTCGCCGCCGCCGATAAGCAGGGTGTCTCCATAACTGCGGAAGGAAAGTCCCGTATCCTTTTCGTCAACGTACGCGCCCTGAAGCTTTTTTGCGCCTTTAAGTGCTAACACGTACGAGCGATGCTGATACATTTTGAGAAAGTATGCCCCGTGTTTATTTATTATGGGAAAATGTGTTGCGATAATTGCCTTTTTGAACTTTATTTTTCCCCTGTTTGTCACCGCGGAGGAGGGAAGAAGCTCCAAAACCTTTGTGTTTTCATATATTTTCAATTTGTCTGCTATCCCGAATAAAAACTTCAAGGGATTAAATTGCGCTTGCCCCGGATAATGCACCGCGCCCGAAACCTCGAATGGCAGTTCTTCGGCTTTTGAAAATTTCGCGCAAATTCCAAGCCACGTTACAGCATTCAGTTCTTCTTCGAGCTTGCGCCTTTCAAACGAATATACGTAAGAATCTATCTTTTCATAGTCGCAAGGAACCTCGGCGCAGAGCTTTTCGTATTCCGTGAGCGCCTCACACTGCGCCGCATAATAAAGCTTTGCTCTGTCAGCGCCAAAGCGCTTTATGAGCTTTTCGTATATCAACCCGTGCCCGACCGTTATTTTAGCGGTCGTGTTTTTCGTTATTCCGGAGCATAGCGTTTTTGCCTCTGCAAGAACGTAAGGAATATTTGCCGCATCAAGCATATAAGCCGTAAGAATACCGGCTATTCCGCCACCGACAATAAGTACTTCTGTTTCGGTGTCACCGTCAAGGGAATTAAAATGCGGCTTTTCCGAGTTTTTCCACCATATCGATTCCATAATAATCTCCATTCCGCCTTCGATTAAGGATTCTATATTATTTGCATAATTATCCTTATGTATTCGTTAAAACGAAAATGTGATTTTCAAAAATGTTGCGAATTTAATAAAAAGGTGCTATGCGTGTTAAAAAAACGCATAGCACCTAATAACGGATTTGTTTATCTGAATCAATATCAGAAGCAGATCTTTCCGGGATTGAGTATGTTCTTTTCGTCAAAGGTTTTCTTTATGCCCTGCATAAGCGCAATGGGAGTCGCGCCGTACTGCTTTTTAAGAAATTCCTTCTTTGCGTATCCGATTCCGTGCTCGCCGGAAACGAGTCCGCCAAGCTCCTCGGCTTTCTTATACATAAGGTCAAAGCACTTTGTAAGCGTCGCTTTCCAATCCTTATCTGAAAGCTCGTCGCGGCAAATGTAAACGTGAAGGTTTCCGTCGCCTGCGTGACCGAAGCTCGGGATTCGTATGTTGAATTCCTTTGCTAACTCGTGGGTATATTTAATAAATTCATCAACCTTGTTAACGGGAACGACAACGTCGCATTCGTCCATCTCGGTGGTGGATGCCTTGATAGCTTCAAGGAATGCGCCTCTTGCCGACCAAACGGATTTTTTGCGCTCCTCGGTATCAACGATATAAGCATCGATTGCGCCAAGTTCAAGGCAAAGGTCGGCAACCGTGTTCATATCCGCCTCAACCTGCGCGTCGCTGTTGCCGTCAAAGGTAAGAAGAATATAAGCGTCGTTTTTCGTGTCGGGGAATTTCTTGCCGAGATAGTCCTCGGAGAAGAGAATGGTATCGCGCGACATATATTCAATAGCCGTAGGAACAACCTTTGAACGAATGATTTTCGGCACGGATTCGATAGCGCTTTTCATATCGGCAAAGGGAACGAGCAAGCTTACTGAAACCTTGGGAAGCGGAACAAGTTTAAGAACCGCCTCGCAAATAATGCAAAGAGTGCCCTCCGAGCCGATAACGAGGTCCTTCAAGCTGTAACCGGAGCTGTTTTTGGCAACGGTTGCGCCAAGGGTGAGGATCTCGCCGTTAGGCATAACAACGGTAAGCGATCTTACGTAATCTCTCGTAACACCGTATTTTACAGCTCTCATTCCGCCCGCGTTAGTGGAGATATTACCGCCGATTGTCGCGGATTTTTCACCGGGGTCCGGGGGATAGAGAAAATCGTTTTCCTCGGCAAATGCCGCAAGCTCCATAAGAAGAACACCGGGCTGAACGGTAACGGTTAGAGTGTCCTTGTCAAGAGAGAGGATTTTGTTCATTTTAGTGGTTTCAAGAAGAATTCCGCCCTCAATGGCAACGGCAGAGCCGACAAGACCTGTTCCACTTCCGCGAACAGTCACGGGAATACATCTTTCATATGCGTATTTCATAACGGCGGAAACCTGTTCTGTTGTGCGAACGCGAACAAGCGCCTCAGGCATTCTTTCAATTCCGCCAAGCTCGTCGTGAGCGTAATCGGGGTTGATTTTGTCACCAAACAAAACGTCAGCTTCACCAACGACTGTTTTTAAATAAGCAACGTCGGCTTCGTTCATTTTATTATACATCACTTGTCCCCCTTGATTTTGTTTATAAGCTTCGGAACTATCTCATTTACGTCGCCTACAACGCAGTAGTGCGCAACGTCAAATATAGGAGCGTTCCTGTCGGTGTTCACGGCAATTATGCAGTCCGAGGATTTCATTCCCGCGGTAAACTGAACAGCGCCCGATATTCCGAGGCAGATAATAAGCTTCGGCTTTACGGTTCTTCCTGAAAGGCCTATCTGGAATTTTGCGCTGAAAAGGTTTTCTTCAACGAGGGGGCGTGTAGAAGCAACGGTTCCGCCAAGAAGCTCCGCAAGCTCCTTTGCGTATCCGCGCATAGCTTCACTTGAAGCGCCTCTGCCTACGGCAACTATAACCTCTGCCTCGGCAATATCAACGTCCCTTGGCTTCTCAAAGGTTTCAAGAACCTCAATAGCGGAAGAAAGCATGCTTTCCGCCGTATCCATTTTCACAATTTCGCCACACGGGTTTTCCGTGGGCTTCGGCTCGTCAAACACCTTGTAGCGCACGGTGCAGAACTGCGGCCTTGTATTAGGCGTTATAATCTGCGCCATAATGTTTCCGCCAAATGCGGGTCTTATCTGAATGAGGTCGGTGTTTTCCTTCATTTCAAGTATGGTGCAGTCCGCGGTAAGACCGGTGCGGCAGCGAGCCGCAACTCTCGGTGCTAACTGACGGCCAAGGTTGGTTGCGCCAACGAGAATAGAGGACGGCTTGTGCTTTTCGATAAAGTCGCAGAATGCCGCGGCATACGGCTCGATTCTGAAATCCTTGAAGGCAGTGTTGTCATAAACGAAAACCTTGTCAACGCCGTAGTGAAGAAGCTTGCCCGCAAGCTCCTCAATATCGCTTCCTATCATAAGCGCGTAAACGGGGTGTCCCGTCTTGGCTGCGAGTGACTTTGCTTTTCCGCAAAGCTCGTATGTAACGCGGTGTATAACACCGCCGGTTGTGTCCGCGTAAACGCAAACGCCGCGCCAGAGAGATTTGTCAACGGAGTTAACTGCCTCTTCCTCATACTGAACGACGTCTTCGCCCTTGCGCACGCACATTTTGCACATCTTGCAAGCAGAGGAAATTTCAAGCTTGCCGCCGGTATAGCTTATCGCGTTAAAAGGACATAAAGCTTTGAGCTTATCGGCATTTTCGGGATTAACTAAATTCTGATTAATAACGAGTTTTCCCATCGAAATATCCTCCTTATATAAGTTTTTTGCTGACCAAGAGCGAATAAAGCTCTTGCGTCTGGCTTTCGGCATCGCCCTCAATGCTGGTTTTTTGGATATTCTTTTCGGGCGGGAATATTCTCTCAACCTGCGTAGCAGAGCCGGTAAGACCGTAATGTGTCGGATCCTTGTCGTCAAAGTCGTCAAAGGTCAGAAAGCTGACCGAATCGTCTTTGAGTGACTTTTTGATTCTGCACGAGGGAAGACGGGGGGTGTTTATATCGGAGTCAACGGATATAAGGCAGGGCATTGAAATCGAGAGCTTGACGTTCTTGTTGTCAAGCGCGGTCGTCAGATAAAGCTTTCCGTCACGAACATCGTCAACCGTGAGCACGTTGGAAACGTTGGGAAGCCCCATATATTCGGCAATTTCAGCGCCAACCTGCGCGGTATCTCCGTCTGTGGTTTGCTTTCCGCAGATTATAAGGTCGTATTTACCGCTTTTTTCTATGCCTTGCGAGAGGGTGTAAGCCGTTGCCAAAACGTCAGCGCCCGCAAATTTTCTGTCCGTAAGAACCGTTCCCTTTGATGCGCCCATGCAAATAGTTTCCTGAATAACGCTCTTTGCCTGGGGCGGTCCCATAGTTATGCACTCAACTCTTCCGCCGTATTTTTCAGCAAGCGAGAGCGCGGTTTCAATTGCGTATAAATCGTAAGGGTTGATTTTGCTTTGTATTCCGCTTCGTTTAAGAACGCCGGTAACGGGATCTACCTCTACGTTGTTAGAGCCCGGAACTTGTTTTACGCAAACTAAAATGTTCATAGTAACCTCCGTATTTGTGTTAATGATTTTAAAACACGTTACGCCTTGACCATAACGGAAATTCCGTCGGGAATTGCGTTAATCGTAATCTTTTCCTTTTTGAGAATTCCGCGAGCAAGAGATACGGCTTCATCAATTGAGTGCGCCGGTATCATATGCATTTTCTTAACCATCTCGTCGGGCATCTCGGAAACGTATATAACCGTGGCGCGCATAAGGATTCTTGCAAGTATCTGCGATTGCCACTGGTCGGGCGCGGTTTCGTTCCTTCCTCTTGAAAGGAATAGCGCCATGGTTTTTTCTATATCAGCCTCATCTGCAAGCTGATGGTAAAAATGATCTCCGCCGGTGCCGTCACCCGATGCGGCAAGCATTATGATAACGCCGCCCTCCTTGACGGAAGCCTCCGCGGCAGTCATACCTTTAACCGCCTGATAAACGTTCTGATCAAGCGGATATCCGCCGTTTGTAGAAATCGAAATATCGGTCGGGACAGCCGAAACACCGCAAAGAGAGAACAGGAAATCCGTTCCTTTTTTGTGCGCCATTTCGGTATCTCCCGCAACCGCGTAAATAACCTTTTTGTCCGAATCGAGAACAACGTTCACGATATATGAAAGCTTCGCCGCTTTTGCCGCCCAGAGCATATCCTCGTGAATAGGGTTTCCGGGGAGCGTACCTGTGCGCGAGTTAGGGTGCGCGATAAACTCGGAGCAGTGATTCGCAAGAACGGTTTTTCTGCCCGCAATTCCGGGAAGAACGCTCTTTCTTCCGCCCGAAAAGCCCGCGAAAAAGTGCGGCTCGATAAATCCTTCCGCAACGAGCAAGTCGGCTTCGTAAGCCAGCTTGTTAATCTCGCATTCTCCACCGGAGGGTAAGGTTCCGATATTAACGAGAAGTTCTCTGTCGTCGCAGTCGTGAATATATATATTTTCGTTTTTAACGATATCCTCGCCGAATTTGTCTATCAGCTCTTCTTTCGTCGTTTCTCTGTGGCAGCCGGTAGCAATAAGAATAGTAATCTTCGCATCGGGCGAGCCCTCGCGTATTTCTTCGAGCATGGGCGGAATTATAAGCTTGCTCGGAACAGGGCGGGTATGATCGCTTGCAATAATAACGATGTTTTTCTTGCCGCGCGCAAGCTCCGAGAGTCTTTCCGAGCCAACAGGGGCGCGCATAGCGGCTCTTACAAGCTCGCTTTCGGATGCCTCCGGCTTGTAGCTGTGAATCGAAGATTCAAGAACGCCGATAAGCTCGGACTCGTCAAACGAGTAGGGAATTTTGTGTTTTCCGTATGAAAATAAAACTTCTTTCACGGTGCTCTCCTTGTTAAGAGAAGTATTTTCGGATTGTAGAAAAGGAAATATTTTGCCGAAAATCATATTAATTATATCATTTTAATACCTATATGTCAAGCATTTTTGAATATTTATTAAGAATGTGCTCGAAAGAAAAAAGATGTAAAATCCGTACCTATAATATCAAAAATGTACCTAAAAAAAGAGCAAGAGAAAAGAATAAATTTTTCTCTTGCCCTTGTGGCTCCTATAAAAAACTGTTAACGATGAGTCTCGGGGGTGAAAACAACACCGGAATAAACGTGTATGCATCCACCCTTTAAATAAAGCTCCTTAATCTTTCTCTGCAAGCTCGTATCCTCAGGAAGCTCTTCGTAGCTGTCGTATTTTCTGGGAAAAACGAAGCGGAAAATATTTTGACCGTTGCTTTTTGTCGGATATTTTGTGAAGGTCCTCAAAAATCCCGATATTCTTGATTTTTCACCGAGAAGCTCTGTAAGACGCGGGTCGAGCATCCAGGAGGAGCACATAAGCGCCTTGATAGAGTATTCGGGATAGCGTTCGTTTGTAAGACGGAAGGCAAGCTCATAGCTTCTTTTGATATTTTCTTGCGAAAGATCACAGCCAACGGGGATATGAATACCGCCGAAGCCATCGCCCGACTTTAAAAGAATTTCCCAATCGCTCTTCGGGAATATCTGCTTTTCGCTTGAAGTGTGCGAATCTCTTGCGGGATAGCCGACAAATGAATCCTCCGTTTCAAGAAAGCCCGCTTCAAAAGAGCCGGCGGAATCTGTAAATCCGCGAGAGCCGAGAACCATTCCCGAGCGGTGGTGCAAGCCGACTGTCAGGGGAAGAAGCTCGCCGGTTTTTTTGTTTTTGAGAATTACGTTTTGCTCGTCAAAAAATTTCGGTGTTATATTGAAAGCGCCTGCTCGGAAAACCGAGGCAATAGCATAGTTTCTGAGCCAACCGTAGCAAAGCAGGTCAAGTCCCGACTTTCCGTTGTCGCGCTCGGCTTTTTCAATTCTCTCAATAATCGAAGGGAAAAGAAAGCTTTTGATTTCTTCATCCGAAAAACCGCGTTTTCTGTATTTTTCTATTCCGAATGGCAAGGCGGCGGCAATAACGAGAAGCGGAAAATAGCAAAGTGCAGGATCGTCCTTGAAAATCGGAACTGCAATTCTCTTTGCATCTTCAATAGCAACGTCGCGCATATATGCTGCGGCATATGAGCCCCAAAGGCAAAGTGCATCGTTATCCTTTACGGTTTGGATGCAATCAAAAATCGCCTTTTTATATTTTCCGAAAACGCCGTACTCGGAGTCAAGAAATTCTATATTATCCCGGTCTAAAATTGACACGGGTGCTGCCTTTTTACAAAAGTCCGCAAATTTTTCGGGATAATTGACTAACCCCAGCTTTTCGGCAATCGCGGAAATGTTCATTTTTTGTAACCTCTTGTTTGCATTTTAAAGTTTTTGCTATGCTTTTTGTTAAGCAATCAAGCTACGGTTATTATATCGTATAAGATAAAAAAAGTCAATAGATTGCATTGCTCGAATCCTCGGTTTCGGATAATTTTTTCGTAAACGCTTTTGTAATATTGAAAAAAACAATATTTTGTGCTATACTTATTTAAGTAATGAGCAAAACGTGCCGGAGTTTTCTTTTGTTGCACGGAAAATATGAGATAAATGCTTGATTCTTGGGGGAAAACAGTATGAATTACGACGTGATTATAATTGGAGCGGGGCCGGGCGGTATTTTTGCCGCATACGAGCTTATGCAGCACAGGCCCGATATGAAAATTGCCGTTTTCGAGGCAGGCCATGCGCTTGATCGGCGCCGCTGTCCCATTGACGGAGATAAAATCAAAACCTGTATCGGCTGTAAGAGCTGTTCTATAATGAGCGGCTTCGGCGGCGCGGGTGCTTTCTCTGACGGAAAATATAATATTACAAATGACTTTGGCGGCACTCTTTATGAGTATATAGGCAAAAAAGAGGCGCTCGACCTTATGCATTACGTAGACGAAATAAATATGCGCTACGGCGGCGAGGGCTGTAAGCTTTATACCACAGCGGGCACTCGCTTTAAAACTCTCTGTATTCAGAATGATTTGCATTTGCTTGACGCGTCCGTGCGCCATCTCGGAACGGATATAAATTATGTCGTGCTCGAAAATCTTTATGCTTACTTGAAGGATAAGGTTGAATTCTTCTTTGATACCCCGGTTGAAGCCGTTAAAATTATAGTCGGCGGCTATTCCGTTAAGTGTAAGGATAAGAGCTATTCCTGCGAAAAATGTATTATTTCCGTAGGAAGAAGCGGTAGCAAATGGATGGAGCAGGTTTGCAAGGATATGGATATTCCCACAAGGTCCAACCGCGTGGATATCGGTGTGCGTGTGGAGCTTCCCGCTGCGGTGTTTGCTCACCTGACCGACGAGCTTTACGAAAGCAAAATCGTTTACCGCACTGAAAAATACGGCGATTTGGTCCGTACCTTCTGTATGAATCCCAAGGGCGCTGTCGTAAATGAAAATACCAACGGTATAATAACGGTTAACGGACATAGCTATGAAGATCCTGCAAAGCAAACTGAAAACACTAACTTTGCGCTTCTGGTTGCGAAGCATTTTTCCGAGCCGTTCAGAGATTCCAATGGCTACGGTGAATCAATCGCAAAACTCAGCAATATGCTTGGCGGCGGAGTTATCGTTCAGCGCTTCGGTGATCTTATCCGCGGCCGCCGTTCAACCCCCGGCCGTATAAACGATGCGTTCATAACTCCCACCTTGAGCGCAACGCCGGGTGATCTCAGTCTGGTTCTTCCGAAGCGTATTCTTGACGGCATTATAGAAATGATTTACGCGCTCGATAAGGTTGCTCCGGGAACGGCAAACGACGATACGCTTCTTTACGGCGTAGAGGTCAAATTCTATAATATGGAGGTAAAGGTTAACGATAAGCTCGAAACCTGTTACCCGGGACTCTATATTATCGGTGACGGAAGCGGAATAACTCATTCGCTCTCTCACGCATCCGCAAGCGGCGTTCACGTTGCGAGAAATATCGTAAAATAAAAAATTGTGTAAAATAAGAGGACAGAAGAAAAATGAATTTTTTAGAAGAGAGAATAATGAAGGACGGAGTGGTAAAATCCAGCAACGTTCTTAAAGTAGACAGCTTTCTTAATCATCAGATGGATATTCCCCTGATAGAGGAAATCGGCCGCGAATTCAAGCGCCGCTTCGGACACAAAAACATAACCAAAGTTATGACCATTGAAGCATCCGGAATAGGAATTGCGGCTTTCGTCGCAAAGGAATTCGGAGTTCCTTTGGTATTTGCCAAAAAGTCCAAATCAATAAATATTGACGGTGACGTATACGTGGCAGAGGTCGAATCCTTTACCCATAAAAACAAAAATCAGGTTATAGTTTCGAAAAAATTTCTCCACGAGGGAGAGCACATTTTGATAATTGACGATTTCATGGCTAACGGCTGCGCTATGCAGGGCTTGATATCCATCGTGGAATCTGCCGGAGCTACCGTTGAGGGCTGCGGAATCGTTATAGAAAAGGGCTTCCAGATTGGAGGCAGAGTTATCCGCAATCTCGGATATCACGTAGAATCTCTTGCAATAGTTGACGCTATGGACAGTGAAACAGGTACGATCGTGTTCAGAGAGCAAAACAAAGAATGATAAGTATCAATCTTAAAATAAAAAAAGAGCCGATCTGGATTTTCTCCAATATCGGCTCTTTTTTATTGCGCAAGTCAGTATTCTGACGATAACATCATTTTACAAAATTTTCGACATAACTTTCTATCGCGGAGGCGATAATTTCTATCGCTTGCTCCTTTCCCATTACCTCGTTTACGGCAGTTTCCTTGTTTTCAAGGTTCTTGTAGACGGTGAAAAAGTGCTTCATTTCATCGAAAACGTGCTTGGGAAGCTGATCAATATTGTGATATTGATTGTAATTCGGGTCGTTGAAGGGTATTGCTATAATTTTCTCGTCATTTTTCCCGTTATCAATCATGGATATAACACCGATAGGATATGCTCTGACGAGTGACATCGGTTCAAGCGGCTCGGCGCAAATAAGCAATACGTCAAGCGGGTCGCCGTCGTCACCGTACGTACGGGGGATAAATCCGTAATTTGCAGGGTAGTGTGTTGAGGTATATAAAATTCTGTCAAGTATTATAAATCCTGTTTCCTTGTCAAGCTCGTATTTCTTCTTGCTGCCCTTTGAAATTTCTATTACGCAAATGAAATCCTCGGGAGAAATTCGTTTCTCTGATATATCATGCCAAATGTTCGACATAGAAAATCTCCTTTTTCTTTAATGATATAATTATATACTATTTTATCTTCAAAGTCAAGAATGGCTTTTGCTATTTGCGGGAAGTGAAAACTTGCGAGTCGCGTTTAGTATTTTTAAATGAAAACAAAAATAGAAAGCACCCTCTGAAAATCGAGGGTGCTTTCATCTATTGTATATATAATTTTATGATACGTAAATTATCACAAGGTGCAGCTTATCCGCGCGAGAAGCCGTAGCTGTTTACTACGCCGTCGATGTTTCTGCCTTCCTGGCAAAGAGGGCACTCGTGAGGCGGAACGCAGTAATATCCGCTCAGGTCGTTTGCGTCAAACGCAGAATAAACGGGTATGCCGTTGCATTCGTTGACAGCTGAATAAATCGACGCAAGTCCAACGACGTTTCCGCCGTAATATTTAATAGCTTCCATAGCAACGCTCGTAGTTCTGCCTGTCGCAACAGACGAGGTGAGAATCAAAACGTTCTTTCCGGCAATCAAGGGAATCGATTCCTCGCGGAAAATGAATTTTCCTGCTGAAATTTTTTCGGGCGTAAGAATGTAAATCGTTTGGTTAGCGTTAACGTTCATAAATCCCGAATTTGTAAGCTTCTGCGCCATGCAGGTTGCAATTACCTGCATCTCGTCAAGGCAGAGAATAGTGTTTATCATCATTCCGTTGTTGAAATGCGCGACAAGCTCTTCCGCAACGGCTGTTGCCTCGGAAAGCTTTGCTTTTTGCGTGGTCACGTCAATGTAATAATTCATATGACCGTTTGATTTCATAAAGTGTCCCTTAACAACTCGAAGGAAAAGATACTTGCCCTTTGTTCTGATTTTGTAAGAATTTTCAATAGCCATATATATCTCCGTTCCGCCGCCCCCGGCTAACTTTTTTTGAGGGGAACGCGGCTTCTAACTTATTTTAACATATTTCCGCGGATAATTCAAGAGTAATTTTTTATTGCCTCTTGCGCAGTGCGTTGAATACGCGGTTAAACCACCGCTTTCCGCGCGGGGTGACGGCGGCATCGCAGGCCGTAAAAATGATAAGGTAAATGAATAGCGCCGCCGCGGCTATGATAGGATATCGCAAAAACGGCACCGCCTCAAATGGCGAGTGAATAATGAACATGGAATTCACGTCATAAGCGGCTTCCTCTGAAACGAGGACTCTGTATATGAGGTTGCAGTAAAGTCCTATCACGTACATAAGGACAACGGCAAATGTCATATTGCGCATATTGCGATAGAAATTCGGGCGCAAATACCCAAAAACGGGTATTAAAAGCACGTTAAAAAGAAGTGTCGCGTGTGCTACGATGCTCTTTGTAACCTCAAAATCGGCAAGCGTTGGATTCATAATAAAGTCCACGTTTGCAAACATACCGACAAGTGTTGAAGCAATACCGAACCAGAATATATAATCCGATAGGAATTGTCCGAATCTGTTTTCTTTGTTTCGTAAGAGTCCGTATATAAGGCAGCACCACATAACTACGTTGCAAGGATAAATCGGCAAAACAAGATTCGGGTTATTACTAAGATACTCAAATGCGCCGCCTTTGAAGAAAAGATGGTAAAAAAATGAACTGTAGTGACAGATAATGGTGACAATAGGCGCTACAATGAGCAAAATGCCCTTGGCACGCTCGCCGCTGAACCATCTATTTACGGCAACAAGCAGCGCCGCTATAACAGCGATAAGAATCGTATTAAATAAAATAAGAGTTCCCATTTTGACCTCACGGCAATAAAAATTGACAAAAGCTATAATAAATATAATAAACAAATTATAGCATAAGTCCTTCATTGTGTCAAATTCATTTAAGAATTAAGTATACGATAAAATTGGAGCTTGAACAAAAATTCGCTCTGCGAAATCTGACGAGTTTACAAAATTAAATGTCGCCCACATGAATTGCTTTACTGACACCTATGCGTAACGCTTCTCGCTGCGGCTCGGTCACTCCTCGGGTCTAACAGTCCACCGGACTGTTATTCAATACCTCGGAGCCGCTTCGCTACCTCGGTGGAAGTCTTAATTCATTAAAAAACATACAAAAACCTCTTGCAGCATTTTTTTGCGGTCTGATGCAAGAGGTTTTTTTCTTCAATTTTCGGTTTTATTGGTTTGGCTCGAAAGAACTTCTTTATTTATGTGATTTATATCTTTTCCTTCACCGGAAAGTCTTTTGCCTTCAAAATGCTTTTTCGTAACGTCAACTACTACCTTAGAAAGAGCAGTAAGGGCGATAAGGTTCGGTAGTGCCATAAGGGCATTGAAGCAGTCAGCAATCAACCAAACGACTCCTATATCGGCAACTGCACCGATAAAAACGAAAGCAACGTATATGAGTCTGTATACGAGAACAGCTTCCTTTTGGTGAGATTTAAAGAGGTACATAGCGCAGATCTCTCCGTAATAAGCCCAACCGAGAATTGTGGAAAGAGCAAAAAAGATAGTAGCAATCGAGATTACGATGTTACCGAAGTAAGGGATAGCTTCGCCAAATGCTGCAGAACTAAGTGCAGCTCCGTTGTATATAGGATCAGCACCCATATTGAACGCATCGAGATATACATTGGAAGTAAGAACCACAAGAGCGGACATCGTGCATATTACAATAGTCGTAATAAAAACCTCAAACACACCCCAAAGTCCCTGCTTGACCGGATCCTGCGTGCTTGTTGCAGCGTGAGCTATCGGCGCACTTCCAAGGCCGGCTTCGTTTGAGAAAACGCCTCTGCCCACTCCGTATCTCATTGCGTTAAGTATTCCGTATCCGGCAACACCGCCAAAAGCAGCCTTAAAATTAAATGCTTCTTTAAAAATAAGCCCAAACGCAGAGGGAATGCTTGTTATGTTGAAGATAAGCGCAAGAATAGACGAGACGATAAAGAAAACAGCCATGAAAGGAACAATCTTTTCGTTTACGGAAGCAATGCGTTTAACACCGCCGAGAATTACTACGCTTATAATCGCTGTAAGAATTATACCGCTTATCCAAGGTGGTATATTCAAGGCAGTTTCAAAAACATTGGCGATTGAGTTTGACTGAGTCGCATTTCCTGTTCCGATACAAGCTATCATTGCAAATATGGCAAATAAAACCGCCAACCATTTAAGTCCAAGTCCGTTTTTTATGTAGAACATCGGACCGCCTGCCCATGCGCCGGATTCGGTTTTTTCACGATATTTAATCGAGAGAACTATCTCGGAGTATTTGGTTACCATACCCAAAAGTGCGCTTATCCACATCCAAAATATAGCACCGGGACCGCCTGCAAAGAGAGCCGTTGCAACTCCTGCGATGCTTCCCGTTCCGATAGTGCCTGCGAGCGCTGTGGTAACTGCCTGAAAAGGACTTACGCTTCCGCTATCCTTTGCGTGCATGTTTTTTTGAAACAAGCTTCCTAACGTATGCTTCGATACGTATTTAAAGCGCGCAAATTGAAATCCGCGCATTCTGATAGTCAAAAACAATCCCACTGCAATTAAAGCCACCATCATTGCAATGCTAAGCACGTTGTTGTATACAAAATTTAAAGCTATGTTCAAAGCGTTTACTAAAGATTCCATATTGCTCTCCCAAAAAAATACTCCGTCACAAAATTATACCTAACAATTTATGATTTGTTATTATTGATATAATTTTTGTTACTACTAATATAGTTCTTAATGACTCAATGCACTTGCCTTGTGCTCCTTTATTTGAAGCATAAAAAGCTCCTTTTCCGCATTCGTATGCGCATACACCGAATAAACATATTTCGGCAAGCATATTTTGTACGAAATCGCAAGGCAGAAGAACGTTGGCGCTTTGAGAAAAGATACTATATTGTTTACATCAAAAATTTTAACAGATTTTAATGCCGCAATAGTTGCATATAGTACGTTTTTGTTTGCAAATCGTATATTTGTGATATCTTTTTTGCTAATTGATATTAGTTTTATGCGAAACGCCTTGAAAAATTAGTTATCAAAACCTAAACGTTATGATAGTCGTCACATTCCTCGCAATAGCCATCGTCATCTCTTTCATGATCAAGTCCATCTTCTAAGTAGAAAGTGTCGGCAGGATCGAAATCATCGTCTTCGCAATTAAAACTGCTATTTGAATTATTACGGCTTTTAGAACCGTTGGCAGAGATGGGCTTGAAAATTATCAAAACGATAATTATGATCAAAATGAATTCCATAGGATTATTCCTCCTTCTATGCTCCCATTATAACGCTTTTATTGTACTACAAACCGGACTTAAAAATAGTTTTTACAACTTGCAGCTTCTATATAACGTTGTAAAGTGCAATTTTAAAGTGCAAAAAATAAGAAGTTGCGCTTCAAAAAGTATTCACATTACTTCTTGTATCAATTGTTCGGTCCTTGCGTTCATAGATAAATGCGGACAAATTGCTGCATCTGGTTTAACGAATATTTTGCTTTGCGAACCAGCGTTGGAAATCAAGCGCGTCTGCAAGCTTTGCTTGCGCACAAAAAAAGAGAGGCATAAGCCTCTCTGGTGCGGACGATGTCGCTCGTTAAAAAACAGTTAATAACTGTTTTTTAGAGCGAAGAGTGAAGCGAAGCTGAACTCTGTCCTGTCGTTATCCGGGTAAAGACCTAAAAAAATAAAAATAAAGACCGAAAATTATCTCGGTCTTTACTTGGTGCGGATGACGGGATTTGATTCTCGCGCGAACTGCGCGCTCGGTCTTCCACGGTCGCGGACGTCCACCGGAAGTCCGCTCTGTACCGTTTCCCCTTCAAATCCCGCCGCCCATATCACAGTGAATTGTCAATAGAAGTGCAACACTTTTAAGAAAGATTTTGCAATTCCAAGTTAAAAGAATCCTGAGCAGAAATATAATTTAAGCATTTGCGGGGTCTGTTGTTAATTAGCGACAGATTCCGCAAAAGTGTTTTAGGG
>JAZORS010000127.1:0-14396 GCA_045656725.1 Eubacteriales bacterium
TATTTTCATAAGCATAAATCGCTTGTACCATCGCGCCGTGAGGTAGTGGCAATCATAAAAAACATTCAAGCTCTTATGTTTCCCGCATATTTTCTGGGTGAGGACATTCCCGAGATGCTTCCAACCGAGCTGCTTGAAAAAACTCATCTTATGATAAAACGTCAGATAAGTGCCTCGTCGTTTCTTTGCGACTGCCGTGAAATAGAGGACAGCGAAAGCACTGCGTACCGGATAATATCAAAAATTCCGGCCATAAAGCAAGCGCTTATCAACGATGCGCAGGCAATTTATGAAGGCGATCCTGCGGCAAATTATCCTGAGGAGATAATTCTGTCATATCCCGGATTTCTTGCAATATCAATATATAGAATTGCCCATGAGTTTTATGAAGAAAACATCCCCTTTATTCCGAGAATGATGACCGAGTATGCTCACGAAAAAACGGGAATTGATATTCACGCAGGCGCAAAAATCGGGGACTATTTTTGCATAGACCACGGAACCGGTATCGTAATCGGAGA
The DNA here is from genome assembly GCA_045656725.1 of Eubacteriales bacterium. Taxonomy (GTDB): domain Bacteria; phylum Bacillota; class Clostridia; order Oscillospirales; family CAG-272; genus UBA1740. Next base: position 522 of record JAZORS010000127.1, read on the forward strand.
AACCACCACTATCGGCTCTCACGTTAAAATTTATCAGGGAGTAACTCTTGGCGCAAAGAGCTTCGAGCTTGATGAAAACGGCAATCCCATAAAGGGAATCAAGCGCCACCCGGATATAGGAGACGGATGCATCATTTACGCAAATGCAACGATTCTTGGCGGAAACACGCGTATAGGACGGGGCGCTGTAATCGGCGGTAACGTCTGGCTTACCCATTCCGTAGAGGACGGCGCGGTTGTTTATTATAATCAGACTAAACCGGACTGAAATCATTATAAATAAAAAAGCTACTGTGACTAGCAGACTTCTGTACGTAGAAGCGCTATTAACAGTAGCTTTTTGTTATAGCCGATGAAAGACTTATTTGTTCGGCGTCCTTCGGCTATGCGTAAGGAACGGTCAGTCCTCGATTTTTCCGGCGTCGGGATATTTGCCGGTGTTTTTGAATCCGCTGATTTCTCCGCGGCACATGGCGGTGAAAATTCTGTGCTTGAGCCCCTTGTTGTTTTTTTCAAGCTCTGAGAGCAGATTTTTCATATTCTCTCTTTCTGTTGCGTGGTCCTCGGGGCATGGGTTTTTGAATATTGGGAGCGCTCTGCGTCTTGTGAAATACAAAACGTCCTTTTCCTGCGCGTAAATAAGCGGACGAATAAGAGTTATCTTTCTGTTTGAAAGGTAAGAAACAGGGGAAAAGCAAGCGATTCGTCCCTCGAAAAAGAGATTCATCATAAGAGTTTCAACCGCATCGTCGTAATGATGACCGAGTGCTACCTTGTTGCAATTTGCCTCCTGTGCTGCGGCGTGAAGCGCACCGCGGCGCATTTTAGCGCAGAGAGAGCAGGGGTTTGATTCCCGACGTATGTCAAATACGATTTTTGCAATATCGGTTTTTGCAATACGAAAATCCACCTTTATACGTCTGCATAACTCTCGGATTTCCGAATAGTCCGCTCCCTCAAAGCCGAGATCGACCGAAATGGCAACAATCTCAAATTTCTTTGGGTAAAAGCGTCTTAAGTGTGCAAGGGTTAAAAGCAGAGTAAGAGAGTCCTTTCCACCCGAAACACCGACGGCAATTCTGTCACCGTCATCTATCATATTGTAATCGTCAACTGCTCGCCTGACAAAGCTAAGAAGGCGTTTCATTTCATTCATAGTCAAACCACCGTGTATTTGCGTATAATGTAATAATGCTATTTTTTGGAGATTATTATGAGCATAAAAGTTTATATTGATCAAGGACATAACCCCCGCGGCTTTAACACGGGGGCAGAGGGAAACGGTTTTTTTGAGCAGGATTTAACCTACGAAATAGGTGTCCTTTTGTATAATTATCTTTCCTCGAATCCCGAATTTGAGGTGCGGCTTTCGCGCCCCGAACCCGATACTGTGCTCGGAACGAGCAATTCTTCAAGTCTTACCGCACGAGTCAGAGAGGCAAATGAGTGGGGCGCGGATATCTTCGTATCGCTCCACACCAATGCATCAACAAATCCGTCGGCAAATGGCTCTGAGGTGCTTGTATACAGAGATTCGGGTGTCGCCTATGAGCTGGCACAAGATATACTCAGGGAAATGACAAGAATCACAGGACTTCGTTCAAGAGGTGTTATTGAGCGCCCCGGGCTCTACGTTTTAAGGCGCACTAATATGCCTGCGGTTCTTGTGGAAATGGGATTTATAACAAATACCTACGAGGCAGAGCTTATGGCTTATTCACCAAATCTCTTTGCTCTCGGTATATATAGGGGAATACTTGATTATTACCGGCTCAGTTAAGTTTAAGGGTACTTATGTCAAGATAGTCCTCTGCGGCTGATTCCGATGCGGTGTTAAACAAATGAGCCGCGCCGCACGACGGACAGAATACTTGAATTCCTTCATCCGTAAAGCGCAAATCGTAATTTCCGCTATGGCAAGGGCAATCAATAGCCCCCTCGTCTTCAAGAGTCTTAACTAAAAAGCGGATTTTATCGTAAACCGTCGGGTCGGGAAGCACGTCCTCCTCGTTTACGTCCATGGGCTGAATGTCTTTAAGTGATTCAGCTTCAAGATTCATAAGAAGCCGTTTAAGTTCTTCTGCGGAGCGGTCAAGTTCCTTGTCGGTTTTATCCTTTTCTCCGATAAAAGCGATATCCATATTGGAATACGGGCAATTAAGCAAGAAAATATCCCTTTCAAAAAATATACTCTCCGATACAACGAAATTGTGGTTCGTCTTGCAGAAAATGCAAGGGACGGACAACCGGATTTTTTTGTCGTTCGTTACGTTTATATCGAGATGTGAGTTTCCGCAAGAGCATTTTAGGCGCAAAACACTTGCGTGAAGCGCAAATTTTCCAACAAATCCGTAAATTGCCATTCCGCATTCGGGGCATCTGTATGCGATGTGTGTTTGTTTGTCTTTTAGTACCATAGCATAAAACCTGTCTTATTTTTGTTTGTTTTCCATGATGGATGCCGAAATCTCTTGCGCCTTTTCTTTACCAAGCATAAGCTTCACCAGCTCCTTTGAAAATTCAAGAGCTACGCCCATTCCCTTGGCGGTAGTAATATTTCCGTCAGTCACCACGGAGAGGTCGGATAAAGTTGCGCCTTTGAGCTCATCTTCAAATCCCGGATAGCAAACAGCACGTTTACCCCTGAGAAGTCCTCTGTGCCCAAGTATCAATGGCGCGGCACAAATGGCGGCAATTCTGCCGCCGGCAGAAAGAGTTCTTTCTATCAAGCCGTCTGTGAAGGGGGACTCGTCTATATTTTTAGCCCCCGGCATGCCTCCGGGAAATATGAGCAGCTCCGGGCGGAGCTCGGAAATTTCATCTGCCGAGATATCCGCCGTAACGGGTATTCCGTGAGAGCCGAGGACTATCCTGTCAGCTCCGATGCTCACGGTTTTAACGTCAAGACCGGCTCTACGCAATATATCAACGGGTGTGAGAGCTTCAATTTCCTCAAATCCGTTTGCGAGAATAACAGTAATCATTTTATTTCCTCTTTAAATCAGTCAAGACTTCTTCTGGCAAGGATTTCGTGCCATTCATCCGCGGTTATTAGAACGTCGCGGGGCTTCTGTCCGTTTGGCTCGCTGACAATACCTTGCTCCTCCATTATGTCGATGAATTTCGCGGCTTTGCCGTATCCTACACCGATTTTTCTTTGAATAAGAGAGGTCGCTATTTTTCCTTGCTTGATAGCAAGACTAACGGCTTCAAGGAATTGCGGATCGTTAAAGTATCCCGCTCCCGAATCGCCGTCATCCGATGAATCGGAGTCATCCTTACCACCCTTGGTGCATTTTTGAGCGGCCTTGTTGATTTCGTCAATTGCCTGCTCGTCGTAGGCGTTGCCCTTGTTTTGAGCTTTGAGGAAGTTCATAATCTTTTCCACCTCACTATCGGAAACAAAAGCGCCCTGAACACGTGTGGGCTTTGGCTTTCCGACAGGGAAGAACAGCATATCGCCGTTATTAAGAAGCTTCTCGGCGCCGGCCTGTTCAAGAATTGTCTTGGAGTCTGTGTGAGATGCAACCTTGCACGAGATTCTTGACGGTATATTTGCTTTGATAACACCGGTAATAACGTCAACCGACGGTCTTTGCGTTCCTATGATAAGGTGGATTCCGGCGGCTCTTGCCTTCTGGGCAATTCGCATTATAAGATCTTCGACCGGCTTTCTTGCTTGAAGCATAAGATCGTTAAGCTCGTCTATAACTACAATGATCTTCGGCATCGGCTCACCGAGCTTGGGATTTGCTTTGACTTTTTCGTTATATCCGTCAAGATTTTTAACGCTGTACTCTTTGAGCACCTCAAAGCGCTTGTCCATCTGCTCAACAGCCCACATAAGTGCGCCTGCCGCCTGCTTTACGTCAATAATGACGGGTATTAGCAAGTGAGGAATACCGTTATATCCGTTGAATTCGACCATTTTAGGGTCTATCATTATGAATTTCAATTCATCGGGGCGCGCTTTGTAGAGCATACTGATGAGAATTGAGTTCATACATACGGATTTACCCATACCGGTTGCTCCCGCTACGAGCATATGAGGCATTTTTGCGATATCGCCAAGCACGGGATTTCCGGTAACGTCTTTTCCGATACAAGCCATGGTAGGAGACGTTGAATTTTGGAACTCTTCCGTTTCAAGAAGGTCGCGCAGATATACCGTCTGTGGGTTTTTGTTGGGAATTTCAATTCCTATTGCTGCTTTTCCCGGGATAGGCGCTTCCATACGCATACCCTCTGCGGCAAGGTTAAGAGAAATATCGTCAACAAGACTCATGACGGAGTTGACTCTGACACCCTTTGCGGGGACGAGCTCGTATCTCGTTATACGCGGGCCAACGTCGGTGCTTCTGATTGTTGCCTTAACGTTGAACTGATCAAGGGTTTCTATAAGCTTTTCAGCATTTCTGTTTACGTCCTCACGGATAGCATCCATGTCAATATCAAAGGTTGCTTTTTTGAGAAGGTCAAGGGTTGGAAGCTTATAGTTTGAGTAATCGGGGCCCTTGGGCTTTTCTTGGGCTTTTTGCTGTATTGGCTCACGATCCGGAGTTTCAAAAACGTCAAAGGGAGCATCGTAGTCGAGCTCCTCCTCCGTGCTTCCGGGGGCATCTGCCGTATAATCCGGATTTATATCGGATGTGGGGGTTGTATTGATTTCAAGGACGCTCTTATACATATTCTGATAAGCTATTACGTCTGGGTTTTGCATGTCGGCAGTCAACGGCTCTGCGAAAAGCTCTCCACCGTCATCTTCGGATTCTTCTTCGGAATAAACCGCATCCGAGGGCTCACCCGTGTAAAATTCTTCCTCATCATCCTCGTCATCAGATAATGTCGGAACATCATAATGAATCTGCGAGCGGCTCATAAATATTTTTTCATCGCCCGGCTCCGTATTTACCGCAATCTCCGGGAAAGAACCGTTTTCGGCATTATCGCTGTTGTTATCATATAAGGTGTTATGTGAAGAATCGGTAGCGCTGTCGTCAAAGCTTATGCTTGTATCCTCTTCGAGCTTAAGCTCCCGTTCAACGAAGTATGACTCGCGATCTATCACGGGAGTATCCTCGATAGGCATATCGTATCGGTAAGTCGATCTTTCGGGAGCTTCCGTTTTTTCGTAGCTCGTGTAGGTCGCTTTTATCGGAGTCGGCTCGTCTTTTATAAGCTCGCGCAGCCGCGCCTCTCTTTCAGCTTCCTCTGCCGCGCGCTGCCGCTCCTCCATTATCCTCTTGTGCTCGGCCTCTTTTTCGCGCATTTCCGCTTCTTCGGCAAGGCGTCTTTGTTCTTCCATTTCCATAAAAGAGCGTTTTTTCATATCAAAATCGGCTCTTTTTCTGGCTTTTTCAATTTCCGCCTCGGAGAAGGTGCGTATCGGCTCTGCAAACTCGCCTATCTCCTGCTCCGTATTTGTTTTGCTTGCCTGTTTTTCTCTCAGGTCGGCATTTCTTTCAAAATTAAAAGGATCAAAATTTGCAGCGAAAACCTGCTCCGCGCTGTCGTTTGCCTTTTCTTCATAGAAAATGCTTTCTTCTTCCTTGTCTGTTTCACATTCCGCGTAGTCTATAAACTGATTTTCCTTATTCTCGTGGCGGACCTTTTCTTCAAGGTGCGGATGAGCTTCAACATCTTTTTGGCTTCTTGTTTCGTGAATACCGAGGCGGTCTATTTTAAATTCACTCATTCCGTTATCAACGGCAAAAAACTCGTCATCGTAAAGGTCGCTGTGCTTTGCGGCAATTCTCGGAGCTTCAGCGTCCTTTTTCTTTGCTTCCCTGAGTTTTTTCTTTTCTTCTTTTTTCACTTTTGACTTGTTCAAAAATGCGGATATTTTATCCAATACGAAAAGCATTGCCTTTGCAAGTGCCGATTTTCCGTTTGAAAAGAAATAAACTACGTAGAGAGCAAAAATCAGAATTGCAAAAATGATAATACCTACGTGTCCGAGCACCTTCATAAGCGCATATCCGACAATACCGCCGAAAAATCCGCCGCCGGAAAGCTGTTGCCCGTCTTTATAGAATGCCGACACATCAAACGGTATGTCGTGCGAAAAGCTTTTAATCGTATGCAGAAGCGCCGCAAGAACCAAAAGCGTGATAAGCGAGAAAATAACGCGGGTAAGGACTCGTTTTTTCTGAACGTCGGAAGGATAAAATATGCCGTGAATGGCCAAAAGAAAGGGAATAAAATATCCCCCAAAGGAGAAAAGTCCGGTGAAAAACCTGCCGATATATTTTCCAAGCCCAACGCCATCGGGAGTTATAAAACAAAGGCCTATAAAAAGCGCGAGAGCAAAAAGTACAATCGGAACTGCTCTTTTTGCGCCAGAAAGACTCGCGTAAGCTCCCTTTGGTTTAGTGTCTTTATTTTTCATAAAGTCCCATCCTTTCCATACCGCGTTTTGGTATAGCCGAAGGGAGCCAGCTTATCAGTTCGGTTCTCTTCGGGTATACTAACCTACTTTACATGATACCAAATTTTTCACTTGATTACAATAGTTTTCCACAAAATAATTAAAATATTTTCTCGTATTATACGCGCGCGCCTATTGACAAAAGTGTGCTTTTCTGCTACAATCTATAATGCGGAATTATGCTTTAAGGAAGGTCTATTATGCTTTTATACAATTCTCTTACCAGAAACAAGGATGAATTTATACCGAAGGACGAGGGACGGGTAACTATCTATACCTGCGGTCCGACGGTCTATCATTTTGCACATATCGGGAATCTGCGCACTTACGCGATGGAGGACGTTCTTGAAAAATATCTGCGTTATCTCGGTTATGACGTAAAAAGAGTAATGAATATAACCGACGTCGGACATCTCAGCAGTGACGGTGATACTGGTGAGGATAAAATGTTAAAGGGCGCAAAGCGCGAGCATAAGACCGTTCTTGAAATAGCGAAGTTTTATACCGACGCTTTTTTCTCCGACGCGGAAAAGCTCAACATTAAAAAGCCGGACATCGTTGAGCCGGCAACCGCCTGCGTGCCGGAATTCATTAAGATGGTCAGCGAGCTTCTTGAAAAGGGATATGCTTACGAAAATGGCGGAAATATATATTTTGACACCTCAAAGCTCGATAAATACTATGTATTTAACGATTTTAACGAAGAGGACCTTGAGGTCGGTGTCAGAGATACTGTTGAAGAGGATACAAACAAAAGAAATAAAACCGATTTTGTTCTTTGGTTCACAAAATCTAAGTTTGACGACCAGGAGCTTAAATGGGATTCGCCGTTTGGCATCGGTTATCCCGGCTGGCACATTGAGTGCTCATGCATAGCAAGAAAGCATCTCGGAGAGTATCTTGATATTCACTGCGGCGGAATAGATAACGCGTTCCCGCATCACACCAATGAGATAGCGCAGTCGGAAGCGACCTTCGGGCACGAATGGTGCAGATATTGGTTTCACGTGCACCATCTGAATACCGCCGGCGGAAAAATGTCAAAATCCAAGGGTGAGTTTCTCACCGTTTCGCTTCTTGAAGAACGCGGATTTGCTCCGCTGGTATACAGATATTTCTGCATGCAGTCGCATTACAGAAAAAATCTCGTTTTCTCGTGGGAAAATCTTGAAAACGCAAGAACGTCTTATAATAAGCTCGTCGCAAAGGTTGCGGCTCTTAAAACGGATGCAAACGAAGCAGTTGACGAGGCGGCGCTTTCCGAAGGAAAGGCGAAATTCAAGAATGCTCTTGATAACGACCTTAACACCTCGCTTGCCGTAACCGCGCTTTACGACATATTTAAAATGAGAACGAACGATAAAACCAAGCTTGCTCTTATAGAGGACTATGAAAAGGTATTATCTCTCGGTCTTATCAGCGCGGCTGAAAAACTCAAAAAAGCTGACGCAGATAAAACAGAATCCGTGCTTCCCGATATTTCCGAGGAGCTGCTTAACTATATCAACGAAAAAATAGCGGCAAGAAACGCCGCAAAGAAAGAGAAAAACTACGGAGAGGCTGACGCTATAAGAAACGAGCTTCTTGAAAAAGGAATAACTCTCGTAGATACGAGAGAGGGAACTAAATTTACCCTGAATTAAAAACAACGGAAAGAAAAACGTGAGGAGGTGAAAGGGTTTGTTCGATAAATTGCGCGCTGACGTAGAATTTATGGCAGGAGAATATGAAAAGGCTGCCGAAATGTATCGCGTGGGCGCAAGTGAGGGCGAAGCCGAGGCGGCATTTAACTATGCCTATTGCCTTTATCACGGATACGGTGTTGAAAAGGACTTAAAAGAAGCGAAAAGCTACTACTCCTTTGCAAGATATTTAAAAGGTGGGGATGCGTGCTACAATTTAGCTATTATGTATCTTCACGGCGAAGGTGTAAAATGTAACTATGAGTTGACATTTGAGTATATGAAAGATGCTGCCGAGCAGGGCTCGGTTGAAGCGATGCTCTATCTTGGAATGGTATATACCACAGGATGCGTTTTCGAACCTGACGTCATAGAGGTTTCAAGAATCCCCTTTCACAAGCCTGTTATAAGAGATATGTACGCACCGCTTCTTGCGGGATACGTGCCTGATCTTGAAGAGGACGAGGAAAGACGTTATTCGGTAGTCGCGCCCGATGCGAGAGAGGCATTCCTTTATTTCCGCGCGGCGGCAAGACAGGACCCGACTTACGCAAAGGACTTGGTTGCGAAAGGAAAGTTCCTTTACGCAAAGTGCTACATTGACGGTCTTGGTGTTGATTTTGACAGGCAAAAGGGCGCGCGCCTTATGCTTATGGCGGGTAGGTCGGGCTCTGAGGATGCTATTGCCTTTCTCGGCGAAAACGGCATAAGCCGCGAGATGCTTCTCGGAGCAGGAAAATAAACGAAAATCACGAAACAAAAGAGGAGGCGTGAACGTGAAAAGACAGAACGTTTTTAAAGTTTTACGAATTTTACATATTCTTTTAATTGTCGCCACAGTTCTTTTCATTTTCATTCAGTCAATGAAATCTCCCGAGGATTCAAAGGAAGAAAGCGACAAGGTCGGCGATATTATTGAAGAAATCATTCCGCCGGATGAGCCCGCGGGTGAATTTATACAGATAAATCTTCGGAAAATCGCTCATTTTACGCAATTTTTTATTCTCGGAGTTGAGGTAGCCGCATATGTGTTAATTTTTATGCGCCGCACGCGCTGGGGACTACTTACCTATCCGTTAGCTCTCTTTACCGCATTTTTTGACGAATCGATACAAATTTTTTCCGGAAGAGGCCCCGCGATTTTTGACGTGTGGATTGATTTTTTCGGATATTGCGCATCGTCCCTATTGATTTTTTCGGGATACTCGCTTGTGTGTCTTGCTTTGCGATATTTCCGCAATCGCCGCGAGGTAAGGACAAATGGTTAAAATTTTTGACGTTATACCCGAATCGTTATCCGAAAAGGTCGGGATTTTAAAAGGCGATATTCTCTTTTCGGTGAATAAACACGAAATAAACGACGTCCTTGATTACCGTTTTTATCTTACCGAGCGCAAATTAAAGCTTGTGCTTTTGAGAGATGAGAGGCGGTATTCAGTTAAAATAAAGAAGGACGAATACGATGATATAGGGCTTGAATTTGAAACTCCTTTGATGGACAAAAAGCATTCCTGCAAAAATGGATGCATTTTCTGCTTTATCGACCAGAATCCGGAGGGGTTAAGAGAATCCCTTTATTTTAAGGACGATGATTCGCGGCTTTCCTTTATACACGGAAATTACGTGACCCTTACCAATATGACGGATTCCGATGTCGATAGAATTATTAAAATGCGAATTTCCCCGATCAATATATCAATCCATACGACAAATCCCGATTTGCGCGTAAGGATGATGAAAAACAAGCGCTCCGGAGAGGTCCTTTCTTATCTTTCGCGTTTTAAGCGCGCAGGGCTCCAAATGTGCGGACAAATCGTGCTTTGCAAGGGCGTTAACGATGGGGAAGAGCTTTTGCGTTCAATGAAGGATCTCTCGCAATATTTTCCCGAGCTTTCGTCAGTATCCGTCGTTCCGGCAGGACTTACGAAATTCCGCGAAGGGCTTTATCCGCTGTCGGATTTCACACCGGAGGAAGCCGGTAGCATTATAGATACGGTCGACCGTTTTGCAGACGAATTCAGCCAAAAGCACGGCTCGCGTCTGTTTTTTGCCGCTGACGAGTTTTATCTGAAATCAAAAAGAGATTTACCGTCCGAGGCTTATTACGAGAATTATCCGCAGATAGAAAACGGTGTCGGAATGATACGTTCCTTCACAGAGGAATTCCGCGATGCTCTCGGCTCTTGCGAGGCTTATGAAAATACGGAGAAAAACCGCCGCGTTACAGTTGTAACAGGTGTTGCTTCTTATCCGTTTATAAAAGAGCTCGCCGATAAGGCAAAATCCCGATATCCGTGGCTTGAAGCCAATGTGGTAGAAGTGAAAAATCGCTTTTTCGGCGAATCTATAACGGTTTCCGGGCTTCTCACAGGAAAGGATATTCTTGATGCGCTCCGTGAAATTCCCGTCGGTGACGCTGTTCTCATTCCAAAAAACGCTCTGCGCTTGCCCGAAGAGGATTTTCTTTGCGGAATGGCGAAAAAAGAGCTTGAAGCAGCCCTCGGTGTGCCCGTTGTTGCGGTCAGTGAAAGCGGATACGAATTTTCAGACGCCCTCCTAGGCGTTTCTTAACAATAAACGAAATCTTCTTTTGAAAGGAGAAAATAAAATGTCAAAACCTATTGTTGCGATAGTCGGCAGACCAAACGTTGGAAAAAGTACGCTTTTCAATAAAATAATCGGTGAACGCCGTTCTATCGTTGAAGATACGCCGGGTGTTACCCGTGACCGCATCTATGCAGAGGCAGAATGGTGCGAGCATAAATTTATTCTTATCGATACGGGCGGAATTGAGCCGAAAACCGACGACACCATACTTAAACAAATGAGAATTCAGGCGGAAATTGCCGTATCAACAGCGGACGTTATAGTCTTTATGTGTGATATACGAGCAGGGCTTCTCGCTGACGACCGAGATATAGCTATAATGCTGAAAAAATCCGGAAAGCCGATTATCCTTGTTATAAACAAGATGGATACAATCGGCGCGCCGCCTCCCGAATATTACGAGTTCTACGAGCTTGGCTTCGACCGCGATCCGATTCAGCTGTCGTCCTTGCACGGAACGGGCTCGGGCGACCTTCTTGACGCTATCGTTGAGGAATGCGATTTTTCGGAAAGTGATAAAGAGGATGACGGAGTAATCAACGTTGCCGTAATCGGAAAGCCCAACGCAGGTAAATCCTCTATAATCAACCGTATATGCAAGGAAGAGAGAATGATTGTTTCCGATATTGCGGGAACAACTCGCGACGCGGTTGACACGAGAGTTGAAAACTCGGAGGGAGTATTTAATTTCATTGATACCGCAGGTATCAGGCGTAAGTCCAAGGTAGAGGACAGAATTGAAAAATTCAGCGTTTTACGCGCGAATATGGCGGTGGAGCGTGCTGACGTCTGTCTTATTATGATTGATGCAAACGACGGAATAACCGAGCAGGACGAGAAGATAGCCGGAATTGCTCACGAGGCGGGAAAGGCATCTATAATCGTCGTCAATAAGTGGGATAGCATCGAAAAGGATACCTACACGGTAAACAGATTCAATAACGAAATAAAAACAGCTCTCGCCTATATGCCGTATGCTCCGATAGTGTACGTTTCGGCAAAAACGGGACAGCGCGTGGACAACCTTTATTCACTTATAAAATCTGTGTATGCCGAGGCATGCCGCAGGGTATCAACGGGAATGCTCAATGACCTCTTGAATGACGCGATGAACAGAGTTCAGCCCCCGTCGGATAAAGGAAAACGCCTTAAAATATATTATATGACGCAGGCATCCGCGAATCCGCCGACCTTCGTTATATTCTGTAATTCAGAGGAGCTTTTCCATTTTTCGTACAGGAGATATATAGAAAACTGCCTTCGTGATACGTTCGGCTTCAAGGGAACTCCGATAAAGCTGGTTATCAGGCAAAAGGGCGATGAATAAAGCCAAAGAAAAGGAACAAAAATGTTTATAGATAATATAAGAATTTACCTCAAAGCCGGAAACGGCGGAAACGGCGCAATCTCGTTCCACCGCGAAAAATACGTTTCCGCAGGCGGTCCCGACGGCGGCGACGGCGGCAGGGGAGGTAACATAATTTTTAAAATAGATACCGGAGCTAACACACTGCTTGCTTTTCGTTATAAGAGAAAATTCGTAGCGGAAAACGGTGAGAACGGAAAGCCCGGAAAAATGCACGGAAAAAACGGACAGGACGTGGTTATTCCCGTTCCGCCCGGAACACTTATTAAAGACCCCGATAGCGGAAAAATTATATTCGATATGGCAAAGGACGAGGAGTTCGTTATCTGCAAAGGCGGCAGAGGCGGCTGGGGTAACCGCCACTTTGCAACACCCACAAGGCAGATTCCCCGTTTTGCCAAGGGTGGAACAAAGGGAGAGGAAAAAGAGGTTATCCTCGAGCTTAAAATGCTTGCCGAGGTCGGTCTTATCGGATTTCCAAACGTCGGAAAATCCTCGATTCTTTCAAGAATTTCAGCCGCGAAGCCCAAGATTGCCAATTACCACTTCACAACGCTTTCACCTAACCTCGGTGTAGTTTCCGGTAAAGACGGAAAGGGATTTCTTGCCGCCGATATTCCTGGACTTATTGAGGGTGCGTCAGAGGGCGCGGGACTCGGTTACGATTTTCTTCGTCACATTGACAGATGCCGCCTTCTTATACACGTAGTCGATATTTCATCAGCTGACGGAAGATCTCCACTTGAAGATGTGGACAAGATAGATTCGGAGCTTGAAAATTATTCGCCCGAGCTTGCAAAAAGGCCCGAGATAATGGTGGCAAACAAATGCGACTGTATTCCCGAGGATAGCGAGGTCCTTGATGCTTTCCTTGAAAAATGTAAAAAACTTGGAAGACGCGCAGTTGCAGTTTCCGCTGTAAGCGGCGAGGGACTTGACGAGCTTGTAAGGGTAGCGTTTGAAACCCTTGAGGATTTGCCCCCCGTAATGATTTACGAGTCGGAAATCACCGAGGAGGATATGCTGAATACTTCCCAGAACGTTATGGAAACCACCGTCAGAAAAGAGGGTAATAAGTATATCGTTGAGGGCGAGTGGCTCTACAACTTTATGGGACAAATCAATTTCTCGGACTACGAGTCGCTTAACTTCTTCCAGCGCGTTCTTATTAAGAACGGCGTAATCGATAAGCTTAAAGAAGCAGGAATCGAAGAGGGTGACACCGTAAGTCTTTACGACTTTGAGTTCGATTTCGTTTACTAGTTTTTAAAATAAAAAAATAACGGTAGAGGCACAAAGTTGTACTTCTACCGTTATTTTTTTATTCGGTTCTGCCTAAATGCGACAGCCCCTTCAAATATTATTTTTCTTCGGTATGTTCCTTGTTTACCGCGGGAGTTGAAATGCCGACAACTCCATCAACAGGCATTGCAAAGGCAATACCTTGACCGGGAGTTTTGAGTCCTGCGGATTTATACAAGGCGTGAAGAATATCGTTTTTAAGATGTGTGGGAACGAGAATCATAACGATTTCCTTGTCGGGCTGAATCGTTATTCCGAATGCTTTTTCCGCTTCAAGATTTGCCGTTCCTCTTGCGTGGATAACGGTTCCGCCGCCTGCGCCAAGCTCTCGCGCGGTGTCCATCACGACGTCCGAATAACCCGAATTAACTATACAAAAGATAACTTCGTGTTCAAATTTCATAGTAACCTCCATTACGTCGCCTGTGGCGGCTGCATAAAACTTAAATGAATTTTCGGTAATGCTTGCATCAGTTTGGAGTAAGGCTCCA
>JAZORS010000128.1:0-19739 GCA_045656725.1 Eubacteriales bacterium
CGATATTGAAAAGCAGCACCCAAACGTAATAAGAATGAAAATGCTCGGCGCAAACGTTATCCCCGTTAAAGAGGGGCTTAAAACACTCAAGGAAGCCGTCGATGCCGCATTTTCGGCTTACCTTAATGAATACAAAAGCGCAATATACTGTATAGGCTCGGCGCTCGGACCGCATCCGTTTCCGAAGATGGTAAGAGATTTTCAGACTGTAATCGGAATAGAAGCAAGAGAGCAGTTTCTTGAAATGACAGGCATTATGCCCGATGCTATTTGTGCATCCGTTGGCGGCGGCTCTAACTCTATCGGAATGTTCGTGCCCTTCCTTGGGGACCCTGTTGAAATATACGGCGTTGAGCCTCTCGGACGTGGTGCAGGCGTTGGAAATAACGCTGCTACTATGGCCTACGGAAAAGAGGGCGTTCTTCACGGATTCAAGAGCTACGTATTGCAGGACGAGTCGGGCGAGCCCCTACCCGTGTATTCAATAGCGAGCGGTCTTGACTATCCGGGAATAGGTCCGGAGCACGCATATCTCGGCAGCACAGGCAGAGTAAAGTACGAGGCGGTGAGCGATGAAGAGGCGATGGAGGGATTCTTCCTGCTTTCCCGTTACGAAGGAATAATTCCCGCTATTGAAAGCGCGCACGCCGTCGCTTATGCCATAAAGTATGCAAAGACGCATAAATCCGGCTCGATACTCGTTTCTCTCTCCGGCAGAGGCGATAAAGATATCGATTTCGTCTATGAAAAATACGGCACCGGAGAAGAATTACTCAAAAAATACGAATAAAAACAAGCCCTGAAAACGCCCGGTTTTCTCAAAAACAAGAGAAAGTCGGGCGTTTTTTAAAATGCAAATTAAAGTTTACTTAAATTTAAGTTTTGGAGCTTTGCTCCAATTTTTTTATTTGTTTAGCGTGTTTTTGCGTGAAATCAGATTTCTCTAAATTTGCACTGCGAGGGGCGTGTTAAATTTCCGTTTTTGTCATCGCCTGTAAAAATATTTTAAATTTTCATCGCATTTTTGTGAAAAAAATAGAAAATGTATAGGCAAAATATCCAAAAATGGAAAACTTACTTGAAAAGGCGCACACATAATGCTATAATATTTATACTTGAAAATATTATCGAGTAAATTCGCAAAGGAGAACGGAATGAAACATTTCAGAAAACCCTTGATTGTTCTTTTGGTTTTTGCAGTGATTCTTGCGGCAGCCGTCGTAACTGTTATAGCTAATGACGACACGCCCACTTATACGGGTAGCATCAATGAAGCCCGTGCCGCATTACAGAGTGCAAAAAACGAAACGGACCCATCAAAGAAATCGGCGGCTCTTGCGGCTTTCTATCAGTACACGCAAGATAACCCCATTGACCCGACGGCAACGGGATACGGTGAGCTTATGTCGGAATACGACGGGCTTACCTTTGAGTATGCCCAAACCTTAATGGAGAAGGTGGCTGACGCTGCGTCTAACGAGCTCAAAGCTTCGGCGCTTGCGGCAGTATCACAGCATCTCTCCGGTGCGCCCGTTACAAATGCGGCGCTTGAGGGCTACGGCGATTTTGTAAAGACCTACACGGCAAGCACTTTCGGTGTTTTGAAGGTCTTTGTAGAGAGCTTGGATCTTGCCGGAGCATATTCCAATATCACGGCAGCACCTATAATTGATTACGTCGTTGACACGGAAACCGGAGCGCTTTTCTCTGCTTCCGCGGAATACGTTGAAGTTATAGTTGCATACAACACAGCGGCATTTGCGGCTTTCCGCGACTCGCTCGCGGCTTATGATGCGGCACAGGACAAGACGGCGGCGCTCAAAGAGGCGTACGGAATTTACGTTAATTCTCCCGTGACTGATTTGGCTATGGAAGGATACGGTGCGCTTCTTGCGGACTACGATGCAAAGGGTATTGCTCTTCTCAACGGATTCGTTGCGGCAATCGGCGCAACCGACAGCCTTTCGGAGAAGCTGGCAAATGCCAAAGCAATATACAATCATGTTTCGGTAGCGCCCATAATCAACACCTCCACCGAGGCGTATGCGGCGACCTACGCGGCTTATAACGCTGCGGCTTACGACGTTGCGAAGCTTTGCTATGCCGATTTGCTTGACGAAAAGGCAGCGCTTGACGTAGCTATTGCCGACTGCGTGGAATTCCTTGCAGTCGCACCCGAACTCATTTACAAAGCACCTGAGGTATCCGAGGAGTTTACCGGTACGATTGAGGAGTTCAAGGCTTACGTAGACGCATACTATGCTGTTGGCGCGGATAAGTTTGCCGTATTCAATGAACTTTTCAACTATATACTTAAAAACCCCGTTGACCCCGAGTCCGGCGCACCTGTTGTAAACGAGGAAGGCAAGCCTGTTGACAAAGACGGCGTTCCGCTTCCCGAGGGTGCAACAGATTTCTATCTTGAAGCGGAAAAGCTTTACGATAGTTTTGCTGTCATCTATGAAGAGGTTTATGTTGGACTTAACCTGTTGATTGACGGGCTTGATGCAAACGCATCAATGGTAGCTCCTCCTGTCGTGGAGGGCGCGCCCGCCGAGCTTTCTGATTTTGCAAAGCACGTAAAGGTGCTTGCAGAACTTGCTGTTTATCTTGATAAAACTCCTATATCCGAGGAGCTTTACGAAAAATATAACGGCTCGCTCGGCGCATTCGTTGATAGATTGAAAGCCGAGGTTGACGCTAAATATGGAGCTTACTCCACTCCCGAGAAAGTGCTTAACGACTATTTAAGCAAAATTTCGGTAGATGAGAGCGTGCTTCCCGAAAATAACGGCTACGATGCATTCGTTCTTAACGTAGAGGCGCTTAAAGCTTACGGCATTCGCAAAACGGTTATAGATTTGATTTACGATACAAAAGGCGCTAAAGCAAATCTTATCGAAGCCGTTAAAAACCTTGTAAACGTACCGCTTCTTGAATTTGAAGAACCGAAAACACCCGCGGTTTATTCCGGCGATCTTGGAGTTGTTCAGGCACTTCTTGTAGATTATAGACTGTGCGTTTCAGCCGACGAAAAGGCAGAGATATTCAGGGATATTTACAATTATATGAAAGAAAATCCCATCAATCCTCTCACGGACGGCTATGAAGCGTTTACCGTTGCGTATAAATCTGCGGGCGAAGAGATTTATACTGCACTCGTAAGCAAAATCAACAACGCAAGCTCGTATGACGAAAAACTCATAAACCTTAACGAAATGCGTTTCTTCCTTATAGAAGTTCCAATCTCCAATGCTGCATATAACGCATACAATCTTAAGCTCTTTGAGTTGTACGAATCCGCAGTTGCAACGGCTCTCGCCGCTTACAACGAAAAAACCTCGGCACTTCACGCAAAGCTTGCTGAGGAAGGCGTTGAGGAAGCTATTGGCGTCAAAGTCGTGCTTCCCGAAACTGACGGTGAGGAACTTGTTAACAACGCAACGGAAGCTGCTGTTTCTAAATTTGCAACAGCAATAGACAACGCAGAAATCGTTGAAACTTGGGCGCTTGCTCTCGTTTACAAGTACACTTACCTTAATGACAACCTTGCTGAAAATTATCTTGCTATGTTCGTGCGCTCCAACGCCTACAAGAAGCTTAACTCCTACGTTAAAAAGTACGGTGTTGCCGAAACCACGCTCGGTTATGATAACCTTATCGCAGAGGTTAACGCGGCAAGAGAGGATTACGCGGATAAAGTAGCTCTTGCAAAGAAGCTCCTTGATGCAGAAGCGCCCATCGCAGAGCATGAGCTCAACGGCGGATATACTTACAAGACTGATTTTAACGACGGTAAATCCATGACCTTCACCGGTGCTGATAAAGGACCGGGAGGCGCGACCGGAACGTATGCACAGATCATTGACAGAGATGAGGGCGGAAAAGCACTTGAACTTATATACGGAAGTTATCCGTCGGCATACATTCAGCCTGCCGGACTTAAAACCTCTCTCGGTCTTGTAATGGAATTCGACGTTTCCACAGACAAAGTGATTAAACAGCTTAATTTCTTCACTAATGCAAACGGACATACGACCGGTGAGAAAGTTACTACTCAACTTATGAGAATCCTGAATAATAAGGTGCACCCCATGAACAACGGAGCACAGCAGGCAGCGATATTCGGAGGTAAGGAGATAATAGTTCCCGGAGAGTGGACGCACTTTACCCTTATCTACAATCCCGAAGGTCCGTCCATGAAGCTCTACATAGACTATGAGTTCGCGGCTGAGTGGGGAGTAAAAAACACCAAGGATACTTACACCTTAAACATGGTTCGTATCCGTGCGGGTGTGACGGACACGGTCGTAAGATTCGACGAGTTTGATTTTTATCAGGGAACTGCTTACCGTGACAGAGAAACCTTTGAAAATATGACGAACGAAGAAAAATTTGCGTATTTTGTAAATCAGGCATGCAACGAGAACCGCTCCACCACGGACCGTCTTTACGCTTATGATAACGCTAAAAATCTTAGAGCTGTTTGCGATCAATCGCTTATTACTGAATCCCTTGAAAAATTCGACGCCATTGACGTTGAAAACGACATAAAGTATTACGCAAAGCTTGCAAACCTTAATACGCTCGTGTCTTACTGCGATGCAATTAAGGCGCTCGGAACGATAACTACCGCAAACGTTTCGGAGGCAGCGGATCTGGTTGAGGAAATCCAACTTTTCATTTCCGACAATTCCTCAAATATTGATCAGACCTCGGATGGATTCAAGACAGTTATTGAATATATTGAAGAGGTAAACGCTAACATATCAAGAGTTGATATTCTCAGTGAATATATTTCGGCACTCAGACGTTTTGAAAGAGCAATTACTCTTGCGGCAAAGACCAGACATTACGAAACCGCGAAGAGCTGCTATGAAAACGGCGAATTCCATCTTGAATCGGTAAGAGCGCTTCTTGTCAGCGATCCCGATTATATCAGCTTTGAAGCTCTTATCAACAGCGGAATCGAATCAGACAGTCCCGATTATAAGACTGTGTTTGAATATTACGAAGGGGCTCTTGCTTCCATCGGAACACAGGAAACGTGGGAGAACTCAAAACGCATTATCGACTGTATGCGCTTCATTCTGGAACTCGAATCCTACGCAGATACCGAGGAATTTTGGAATGCAAATTATGAATTTATCGACAAGTATATAACCATCGTGCGTGACGTTCTTAAATCGGGCAATTACAGCACGGTTTATCCCGATCTTGACAAGGCAATCGAAAAGTATAGCGTGATAAACGAATACTTCTACGAGAAGCTTCAGGAAGAACATATCGCGGCTATCGCTCCTCAGCTCGAAAAATATCCGACAACCAATTCGTACATTGAAAAGCTCGGTATTTGCACCTTTGTTGAAAACTATATCGCATCAAATGATATAGATATGAATAATGAAACTCTTAAAACCTACATTCTTATGACCGAGGTTTACAAGAAGGAGCTCGTTGTTCATCAGAAAGAGTATGCGGCTCTTCTTGAACAGAACACCGTATACTTTATCAGCTTGGTAGACAAGATGCTCTCGTACGTTGATTATAAGGACGTCAAACCCCTTTACGACGAGGCGAGTGCTTGCTACTACGAAATGAACGTTGACTCCGAAGCTGCTCAGTTTGCAATAGCTTGCTTCGAGGCATGCGGAGAAAAGCTTGCCTCCGAGGAAACGGCAAGCGCAATGTTCCTTGGATACGTGTCCGATATAAAGAAAGCGAAAAACGACGGAGAGCTCTACGTTGCTCTTGTGAACGCGTCTATGTATATTGACGGCGTATCGGAAAGCATCGATGGTGTGGCTGACGCTATCGACGTATATGAAGAAAAACTTGCAGAATACAATGCAAAGATTAACCCGATGAACTCTGAGGTCGGTCAGATTAACGACGTTGTCGGCGCTGTTAGAACCGGTTCGATTTCGAGTGCAATTCTTGCGGTAATCAACCGCATATTTAACAGATGAAAAAGGAGGGCTACAAAATGAAAAATAAATTTAAAAGATTGATATCTTCCATTCTTATAATCGCCTTCCTTGTATCCACCTTTTCCTTGCTTGTTTCCGCGGAAACGGTAACAGGTGAGACGGCTGACACGTCCAGTGTTGAGCTTATCGTTAACCGCGATTTTGATGAAGGTTGGGATTACACTAACGGCTTTACCGGCGGTAATGAAAAGGGCAACAAGTTTTACATAGACTATGAGGAAACGAGCGATTACAGCTACAACTACTTCCTTCGTGTTGAAGGCGCTTCCACATTGGAAGGTTTCCTTATATTCAATTTTGCATCCTACGTTCAGAAAAACAGCGGAACGGTAATCAGAATGTCTTTGAAGGCAGATGACGTTTGCAACGTTACCGGCGCAAACGGCGAAATCGGACGTATTGTTTACGGACTTTCCGCAACAAAGCAGACCGTAAACCTTCTTGCAATTAAGGACGATACCCTTTGCGTTTACAAAGATGCCGCGGGAACGGAGGTTGAGCCCCTTGCTCAACTTACCAACGAGTGGCTTGATGTTGCTATGGTGTTTGACTGGGATCAGACTTCGTTCTATCTTACCGTTTATTTCGGAGACAACTACGAGGAGAGTGTCGTAGTAACTTACCCCTATGCAAGTGCCGGTGATACCGGATTTTCCTCTTTGAGAGTCGGTCTTCCGGCTACGAACGGAGATGCGGCAGCTGCTAACAGAATGGGTGCCGGCTACTGCTTAGACAATTTCCAGATTTATCAGAACACAAAATCGATTTTCACAGATAGCACGATTGATGCTCTCGGATACGGCGAACTTATCAATAAGCTTGCCGATAAGCCCATTCTTATCCAGTCAGGCAGAGATAAAACTACTGCTCAGCTTCTTGAAGAAGCTCTGTGCATGAAGGTTGGCGTTGATTACGCTCTCTTTAAGAACGAAAAGGCCCCCATCTTCGACGGAACTTATGGTGCACCGTCAGTAATTGACGGAAACGTGATGGTTCCTCTTGACCTTATTCTTGATTACATCGGATTCCCCTACTACGTGCACGCGGATAAGCTTTCATATGACATAACTACGGGTACGAGTAAAACTAACCTCATAGCAGGACGTGACAGCGCATCCGTTGACGGTGAGAGAGTTGAGCTTACCGTTGCTCCCGGCTTCATAACCGAGGGCGGTAAATCCTACCTTGTTATAGCTCTTGACGACGTGGAAAAGCTTTTCCCCGGCTGGCTTGTAACATACGACACGATGGGTCTTATTATAGTGTACGAGGACCTTACTCCCGACAATCTCGAAGACAACAAGGAAATAGTTAACAGAGCGGAAAACCTTACCGCTATGGTTAACCTTATGAAGAAATTTGTTTTCGACGTTACGGTTGAGGATGAAAACGGCAATACACTTAAAGCCGATGAAGCTTACGGCGCTACCGCAAATGAAATCTATAATGACGTAAAGAAAAATACCAACAATTTTGAACATCCATACATCGGCGCAAATCAGGCAACGTTTGATAAACTCAATAAGGTCTATACCGCCGTTATAGGAACGGAGCATTACAATGCGGCTGCAAAGGAATATCTTGCAACTCTTGTCGGTGATGCTGAAAACTTCTATAATCAAGTAGCAGACATTAACGAAAACGGAAGCTACAAGGGTATAAAAGAAGGCGAAGTTCCGGTTAACGTTTATTCGGATAACGCAAACCCCAACCCCACCAATCCCGCAGATAAAACTGTTGCGGATACCACCGACGGATACGATCCCGTTGGCGGACGCCTTCAAACGATAGCGGAATACGCGGAAAAAATACGTGTTCTTGCTTTTGCTTATCAGGTAACGCGCGACGTTAAATATGCGCAGCTTGCATACGACTGGTCGCTTGCTCTTGGTGAGTGGGCGCACTGGGGTCCTGCATACTTCGTTGACTGTGCGGAAGCAACCTATGCATTCAGCGTAGGTTATGACTGGCTCTACAATATATATAAAGAGCTTTACGGACAGGACGGCGTAGACGCAATCGCCGGCATAATATTTGAAAACGGCGTTCACGAGGGCTACATTTCCTCCTCGGGTAAAACCTGTGAGCATGCACGTTCACTCGGAGATGAAAGCCGTTACAGCACCTTGACAACCAACGTAAACGCAGTTTGCTCTTCGGCAATGGTAACAGCTTGTCTTGCCATTATGGACCGTGACGAGTATAGCGAAGAAAGAAATTACCTTCTCGGTAACAATATCATCAATCTTGCAAATTACGGACTTGATCAGTATGCTCCAGACGGCTCTTACATGGAGTCACCTACTTATTGGGCATACGGCACAAACTATTTCTTCCGTATGATTATGTCCCTCGTTTCCGCAGCAGGCACGGATTACGGATTTATTGATACCTGGGGTGTTGATAAGACCTGTTATTATGCTGTTCAGATAGAATCCTCCGACGGAAAAATCTGGAACTATAACGACGGCGGATTTGACGGTTTAAGCGGCGCTCTTGCATCACAAGATACATCGCTCTTCTTCTTTGCAGGTCAAATGCTTGGCGACAGCAATCTTGTTGCTGTACGTAACCATCATCTTTCTGGTATTTCCAATCCCAAAGCGGTAACGATTTGCGATATGCTCTATTATCCCTTTGACGGTGTAAGCGAGGACGTAGAGCTTTCCCTTGATTACTATATGGAAGGAATTGATGCATTCGTATCAAGATCCTCTTGGGAAGATGGCGCAATGTACACCGGTATTATGGGCGGTGCTAACAACGGAAGCCACGCTCAGATAGACTCCGGTAACTTCGTTTATCACAACAAAGGCATCGTTTGGTTTATGGACCTTGGAAACGATGATTACAACGCAAGCGGTTATTTCGGTTCTTCGAGAAACAGCTATTACAGAGTCAATGCAGAGGGTCAGAACGTAATATGTCTGGTTTCCGATCCCACTAACGTTAAATACGGTCAGTACGGTCAGGCAGGCGGTATAATGACATCGACATACTCAGACGAGTACGGCTCTTACGCTATAATCGATAACACTTCGGTTTACCTTAACAACGCAGTATTTGCGCGCCGCGGTATTTTCGTAACCAATGACAGAAACACTGTCGTTATTCAGGACGAAATTACCTTTGAAATGATTGAGGACGTTTATTGGATTGCTCACACCGCGCAGAAAATTGAGATAGACGAATCAAAGAGAGTCGCTTATCTTACCGGTACGAATGAAAACGGTGAAAAATATACTCTTCGTGCATCTCTTGTGGCGAGAACGAGAGCATTCGTATTCTCTCAGATGAATACAAGCACGCTTCTTCTTGAATCTACTCTTTCTTCTGAGGACATCCTGAAACGAGGCGATGTTCCGGAGTATAACAGAAGCAAGATTTCAAGACTTATTATAGAAGGTAGCAAGGTTCTTTCGTTCAACGTTGCTGTTGCATTTGAGATTATCGATGACAAAGAAACTGCTCCGGAGGTTGCATACGAATGGACCTCTATGGCGGCTTGGCAACCCTATCCTACTGTCGAGGCGGGAAGCGATATTAATCAGCCCCGTGAACCTCCTACCGATCCTAACGTAGTTCAAACTATAACTATGAAGGCAGAATCAATATATGAAGACGAAACGGCGTTCGACGAGAACCTCACCCAGTTCTTCAGATATCTTTGCCAGGTTAGATATACCATTGATTTCTACGGTTCAGATCTTCCCCCAAGTCTTATTGACTACTACGACTTGTACGGTGATCTTGAAAACGCTTACGAAGAATTTATTGATATCGTAAACGGAAGCGTTGAAACTACTCACGGAATTGTAGGAAAACTTCGCGGAGTAATTGAAGAATAATTTTATCAATTTGCATGCGCAAATGAATAAAAACAAGGGGTATTGTGAAAACAGTACCCCTTAACTTTAGAGTTTGGCTGAAAGTCCCGCTTTATTCAAGTGTGACTGTTTGCCGTAAAATATTTTTAAATTTAAAATCCCCGGGATACCGAACAGTCGGCTTATCCCGGGGATTTATTATTTTTAATTAAGATAATTATCTCTGGATTCTACCTGAGCCATCTCCGCCTGCGAGCTTCTCAACCTCAGCAAGAGTAACCATATTGTAGTCGCCCTCGATAGAGTGTTTAAGAGCAGATGCTGCAACTGCAAACTCAACTGCGCCCTGAGTATCCTTGCCGGAAAGGAGAGAGTAGATAAGACCGCCGCCGAAGGAGTCACCGCCGCCTACTCTGTCGATGATGTGGAGGTTGTACTTCTTAGAGAAGCAGTACTCGTCAGCCTTTACGTTATAGAGCATTGCGGACCAGCCGTTATCGAATGCGCTGTGGCTCTCACGAAGAGTGATTGCAACGTACTCGAAGTTGAATTTATCAGCAAGCTGCTTTGCAACCGACTTATATCCCTCGTGGTTAAGCTTACCGCCGTAAATATCGGTAGCCTCAGCCTCAATACCGAATACGTCCTTTGCGTCCTCCTCGTTGGAGATGCATACGTCAACGTACTGGCAAAGGTCGGTCATAGCCTCTCTTGCCTCTGCTCTTGTCCAGAGCTTACCGCGGTAGTTGAGGTCGCAAGAGATTTTAACGCCCTTCGCTTTTGCGGCCTTGCAGGCATCGCGGCAGATTTCAACAACGTTTGCGCCGAGTGCGGGAGTGATACCGGTGAAGTGGAACCAATCCACACCCTCAAAAATGGAGTCCCAATCAAAGTCCTCTCTGGACGCCTTTGCGATAGCGGAATTAGCTCTGTCGTATATACAAACGGAGCCTCTCTGAGATGCGCCCTTCTCGTTGAAGTAGATACCTACTCTGTCGCCGCCACGAGTAATCTTAGTGGTATCAACGCCATATCTGCGCAGGGAATTTACAGCTGCCTGACCGATAGCGTGTGCGGGGAGCTTGGTAACGTAGGTTGCGTCCATGCCATAGTTAGCAAGAGAAACAGCAACGTTTGCCTCACCGCCGCCGAAGGTAAACTCAACGTGATCGCACTGAACAAATCTCTCGTAGTTATAGGGCTGAAGACGGAGCATAAGCTCACCAAAAGTTACAACTTTCATAAAAAGAAATTCCTTTCAAGTATAATTTTTAATTTTTTAACTGCATATATTGTATCATAGAATGGGAAAGAAAACAAGACTGAAAAGCAATTTTTTAATAAAAATTTATATTATTTTAAGCTTTTTCCGGTCAAGCCCTTTTAGTTTGATTTTGAAATTTCCAAAAGGCATTCGCCGCAAATGGGTTTTCCCTTAAAATCTGAAAGATTGCTGTCGCTGCCGCAGAAAATACAGGTAGTATGGTGTTTTTTAATTATGATGTTTTCGCCATCAACAAAAATTTCAAGCGGATCGCAGTCCTCGATTCCGAGCGCGTTCCTGAATTCTATTGGGACAACTATTCGTCCGAGTGGGTCAATTTTTCTTATGATTCCGATAGCTTTCATTTGAATCTCCTTACAATTTATTTGTAATATAATTTTACAACAAATTCCAAATTTTGTCAATAGAAAATTGTAAAAAAATGGTAATAAAGGAAGAACGAAAGTGAATAATGAGAAAAAAGGGGTCTTTTCGCTTGAACGTTTGCCTAAAAGGGTAAAGGAGAGTATAAAAAGAGCGCTTCGCGCAAGGGGTGCTACGGTAGAAGAAATCGAAGAAATACGGCTTCGCGTATACGGGAGATCGGGAATCAGAATTAACGGAGCACTTACCCCATGTATTTCGCCAAGCCGCGATGAAATGGAACAGCTGATAATGGATATGACGGGGGGATCACCTTATGCCTTTCGCGACTTTATAGCAAACGGATTTATTCCGCTTGACGGCGGAGTCAGAGTTGGTATTGTGGGAAGGGCACGGTATGAATCCGGTGTGCTTGTTGGGATTAACGAATACTGCGCTCTGAATATCAGAATTCCAACAAAAATACCGCAAATTCCCGAAATGGAGGAAGCGTTTTCAATGACAGAGCGCGGAATGATAGTTTATTCCTTGCCGGGAGTCGGTAAAACTACGGCTTTGCGCTCGCTGGTAAGGAGCGCAGGTGCTCAGGGAGTAAGCGTTGCGGTTATAGACGAAAGATGCGAGATGCCGCCTGAACTTTTTCACGGCACGGTAGACGTTTATTTTGGGTATAAACGGATTTCCGGAATGGAAATGGCATTAAGAACAATGTCGCCGGAGCTTCTTGTTGTGGACGAAATCGGGGGGGAAAGAGAGGCGGAGCTTATTTCGGAATATCTCAATTCGGGAGTAAAATTCATAGCTTCGGCTCATGCGGGTGATTTCGAGGAGCTGCTGAAAAAGCCGGCAATCCGTCCGTTTTTTGAAATCGGAGCATTCGATACAGCCGTCGGAATTTTGCGAACAGGCAGAAAATACATATATGAGGTAAGAAAAATCAATGCTTAAAACCTTTGCTTTATCACTTGTATTGCTTTCCGGATATCTGTTTTTTTGCGAAATAAAGCGTATTCTGGAAATCAGTCTTTTGCAAGAGGAAGAGCTTTTGCGTTTCGTAAAGCATATCAAGGAAAAGGTGGTTGCATATTCTTCTCCAAGCTGTGAGTGGTGCGTTGATTTTAAGTCGGATGCGCTTGAAAAATGCGGCTTTTTGTCAGGTGAAAATTTTAATTCCGAAAGAGAGTATTTTTTGTCTGATAAGCGCCTTTTTATTTCCGACGTGGAAAGAGAAAAGCTTGCCGTTTTTTTCTGTGAGAGGTCTTCTCCCTCACTCGAACTCGAAATAAAACGAATAAGCGATTTTGAGTTTGAATTTGAAAAAAACTGCACACACATTCGCGCGGATGTGGCAAAGCGTGTTAAATGCTACGGGGTAATTATCGCTGCGTCAGCGGTCGGAATCGCACTTTTATTCTTGTAAAAAATGTAAACAATTATTAGAAAAATGGTGATTTGATGGATATATCCTTGATACTAAAAATTGCCGGTATAGGAATGATAGTGGCAGTCGCATCTCATATTCTTTCAAAGGCAGGGCGCGACGATCAGGCGGGGTACGTTTCTATCGCGGGAATTATACTTGCGCTTATTATTCTGGTTGAAGAAATAGGCGCCCTTATAGAAGCGGTGAGAGGAGTTTTCGGAATCTGATGCTTGAGCCCTTGTTTGCCGGTGTTTTGTTCGCGATAGCCGCGCTTCTCTTAAAAAATTTTGGTTGGCGCGGAGCGCCCGTTTTCACCTCCCTTGCTTTTGTTGTGCTTCTTGGGCGCCTTCCCGGCTATCTTTCTTCCTTTAACGAGCTTTTTGCTCTCGCCTTCGTCGGAGAGTGCGGTAAAGCGATTGCGAAGATAATAGGTATCGGATATCTTTTCGGTATTTCATCTGACGTGTGCCGAGAGCTTGGTGAGCCGACTGTTGCATCAGGGCTCATTCTTGCGGGGCGTTTTGAGATGTTTGCGGTATGCGTGCCGTTTTTGCTTAAAGCCGTAAGCTCTGCGACGGAGCTTATATCCGGGATATGATATGAAAAAAAAATTAAAAAAACAGAGAATCTCGATATACTTAACGATAATCCTCCTAACGCTCGTTGCGTTTATATTCTTTCCTGTTCCCGTATCGGCGAGTGAAAATACGGCTGAGGATTTTTTTGATAGATTCCTTGAAATAGCCCCCGAAAACATCATAGGTGACGGAAGCACCGAGGAAATAATTTCGGGTGTTGGCTTTGATGCGATGCTCTCGGAGATACTCTCCGCCGTTAATTCATCGGGAACGGCGGCGCTTTCCTTTTTTTCGCTTTGCACAGGACTTGCTTTGAGCTTTGCTTTCGTCGAGGGATTGGGCACGCTTTCCGCTGATGCTTCGCGCTATATGCGCTCTGCCGTGGCGGCGGTCGGCGCATACCTTATGTTTTCGGGACTCGCACCCCTGATAAGCTCTGTCAGAGATTCAATTTCGGGGCTGTCGTCGTTCTTCTCGGCGCTCGTTCCGATTGCCAGCGGAATAATAGCGGCAGGGGGCGCGGTAGGCACGGCTTCCGTTCAGGCGCTGAATATGAATCTTGCCCTTGCCGTTATAGAAAAAATCGGAGAGGAGCTTCTTTTGCCGCTTTGCATAACGTCCTTTGCCCTCTCGCTTGTATGCTCGGTTGACGGTGAAATTTGTTCACCGCTTATAAAGGGTGTGCGTTCCGTATTTAACTGGGCTATGGGTATAGTAACAACCGTTCTTGTTTCATCGCTCTCTTTGCAAAGCGTTCTTTCCGGCGCAAAGGACAGCGCAGTTCTGCGTGCCGCGAAATACGCTGCATCGGGCTCAATACCGATAGTCGGCTCGACGGTTTCGGGAGCTCTTACGACTCTTTTCGGCTCGATTTCCTATATAGGAACGGGGATTGGCGTCGGTTCGATATTTATCATTGCTTCTATGGTAATATCTCCGCTTCTGATTCTTCTTTCATACCGTGCTGCTATTTCACTTTCGCGTTCGGTTTTGGATTTTTTCGGCACGCATAGCGCAAACGGTATTTTTTCGTCTTTTCTTTCAGCGCTTGATTCGCTTATCGCGGTGTACGTCAGCTGTGCGCTTATATATCTTTTGGAGCTGATTATATTTTTACGGTGCGGGGTGAAAATTTTTGCATGAATATCTTTATTCATTAATTCTTGTAGCGTCAGCCGCCGCTTTTTCGGGCTTTTTTGCGTATAGCGGCTCGGATAGATTCCATAAATTTGCCGTGTCGGCGATACTTTTTTCCGCATCTCTTGTCCCGCTTTTTTCTTTTATTTCTTACATCTCGGATATTGATATTTCCGGTGAGATTTCGGGTGAGCTTTCGGACGGAGAATTTGAGGCGGTAGGTAAGGCGGCGTTTGAACTTGGGATTAAAAAAGCGGTAGCGGAAAGAGAGGGAATCCCGGAGGACTCCGTTTTTGTCACGGCGGAGGGCTTTTCCGCCAAGGAAATGAGGGCGGATTTTATAAAGATAACTCTTGTTGGGGCGGGAATTTCGGTGGATTTTCGGGCTCTTGAAGATTATATTCAAAAATCCGGACTTGGAGTATGTGAGGTGAAATATGGATTTAGTTAAAAAATTATTTGAAGGGAAAAGACGGCTTGTTTTGATTTTTTCAATCTTCGTTCTTGCGCTGATTTTGATTATCGCATCGTCGGCGGAAAAGGAAAATGCCGAGGATAATGCCGAAAAGTCACTCGCAGCTTACAAGGCAGAGCTTGAACAGGAGCTTTCCGAAATATGTTCGTCGGTTTCGGGAGTTGGAAAGTGCAGGGTTTCGGTAAGCTTTTCTCGCGGAGAGGAAAGCTCCTATAAGGGCTCACAGCTCGTGGTAACGTCACCGCCGAAGGTTCTTGGTGTAGCGGTAGTTTGCAGGGGAGGAGATAATGACAGAGTAAAAGCGGAGCTCACCGCACTCCTCTCGGCTCTTTTCGACATTCCTGCCAATAGAGTAGCGATTTTAAAATTAAGCTGAAATTCGGTAATATCGGGCAATTGGTCAGCATAAATTTAACCAGTAACAAATAAAAGGAGATGTGCATACAATGCAAAACGAAAAAGCAAAAAAATTCTTTTCTTCCAAAGCGGCAAGAAGCGTCGTTATAATTGCGGCGGTTATTCTCGTGGGTCTTGCGGTTTATCTTAATTACCGTTGGTTTTACGATCCTATTGGCTCGCTCGGCTACGGTGATAACAATATGGAAGATAACCTCGATGACAGCGAAACGACCGGCGGAGAAAACAGCGAAACCGAAAACGATTATTTCAGCGCAACGGTTCTTAACCGTCAGCAATCAAGAGATGAGGCAATCGACGTGCTTAAGCTCGTAACCGAAAACGAGGATGCAAGCGAGGAAGCAAAGGCAGAGGCCGCTGCTAAAATCTCTCAAATTGCAGTAGATATTCAGAACGAAGTGAATATCGAAACGCTTGTAAAAGCCAAGGGCTTTGAGGATTGCGTGGCTATCATAAGCGATGATGCCGTAAGTGTAATCGTTAAAGCCGAGAGCCTTCAAGCAAATGAGGCGGCACAGATACTCGCAATCGTTTATGAAACGACGGGAATCGCACCGCAGAACATCAGCATTATTAACAAATAAGCTACATAAAACTACAAGAATTTTTAACGAAGTATAACGGATAATTCGCCTCACAAAAACGAGCCCCGGTTATTCACTCTTGCCTAAAAAATCCGATTCTCCCAGTGAAAGTCGGATTTTTTTCGTTTATTTTACAAAATTGAAGCATTTTTACCCTCTCCGCTATTGACTTGAAGGTGAGCTTGTGGTAAAATATTGAAAATAACGCGCGCAAATGAATCAAAAGATAACGCGCTTCGGCGCTCTTATATTTAATCGCACCGCGTAAGAATTGGAGAAAATTATGAACAAACTTAAAGTTGGTATTGTAGGCGCAACCGGTATGGTTGGCCAGCGTTTCGTGCTCTTGCTCGAAAATCACCCCTATTTTGAAATCTCTGCCCTAGTTGCAGGACCGAGATCCAGCGGAAAAACCTATGCCGAGGCAGTTGACGGCAGATGGAAAATGAAAACCGAATGTCCCGAAAAAGTGAAAAGCATGACCGTTATTTCATCCGACGATATAGAAACCGTCGGTAAGCTTTGCGATTTCGTTTTCTGCGCGGTAAGTCTTTCAAAGGAAGAAACCCGTGAGCTTGAAGAAAGATACGCAAAGGCGGAAATTCCCGTGGTTTCCAACAACTCCGCGCACAGATGGACTCCTGACGTGCCTATGGTTATTCCGGAAATAAACGATGCTCACCTTGAAGTTATAGAGAGCCAGCGTAAGCGCCTTGGAACAAAGCGCGGTTTTATCGCTGTAAAGCCCAACTGCTCTATTCAGTCTTACG
Organism: Eubacteriales bacterium; assembly: GCA_045656725.1. Lineage (GTDB taxonomy): Bacteria > Bacillota > Clostridia > Oscillospirales > CAG-272 > UBA1740. The sequence continues at coordinate 16,850 of JAZORS010000128.1, forward strand.
TAGGCGCGCTCAGCGCTTTGAAGGAATACGGCATTCGCGAGGTGGTTGCAACGACGTATCAGGCAATCAGCGGCGCGGGTAAAACCTTTAAAGAATGGCCCGAAATGGTAGACAACCTCATTCCCTTTATAGGCGGAGAAGAGGAAAAGAGCGAAAAAGAGCCGCTTCGCGTTTGGGGTAAGGTTGAAGGCGGCGAAATCAAGCCCGCAACTGAGCCGATTATCACAACGCAGTGCCTCAGAGTTCCCGTAACCGACGGACACATGGCGGCAGTTTTTGTTAAATTTGATAAAAAACCCACCAAGGAAGAAATACTTTCCGCTTGGAAAAATTTCAAGGGCAAGCCCCAGACACTCGGACTTCCCTCTGCTCCCGAGCAGTTTATCACCTATTTTGAGGAAGAAAACAGACCGCAAACCGGCATCGACCGTGACCTCTATGGCGGTATGGGCGTATCCTGCGGACGTCTTCGCGAGGACAGCGTTTACGACTACAAATTCGTAGGACTTTCTCACAACACTCTGCGCGGTGCGGCAGGCGGCGCGGTTCTTATTGCGGAGCTTCTTTACAGAGAGGGATATTTTAACTACGACTAATTCTAAACACGAATGGAGAATAAATGAGTATTTCGAAATTTAAGGCACTCCTTACCGCCGTTGATATGGGTAGCTTTTCCGCGGCGGCTGCAAAGCTCGGTTATACGCAATCGGGACTTACGCATATGATGAATGCCCTTGAAGACGAGCTTGGAATAGCAATTCTTCAACGCGGTTATTACGGAATCAAGCTCACCCCGGGCGGTGAAAGAGTGATTCCGATGATAAGGCGCCTTGTTGCCTGTGAGGATGAGGTGACAAACGAAATAGAGCTTATCAAATCCTACGGTGACAGTATTATACGTATAGGTGCGTTTTCCAGTATGGCAGCTACGTGCCTGCCGCCTATCGTTGAGAAATTTAACGCGGAATTTCCGGGTGTTACGGTTAATATTCAAACCGGTACGGTCGCGGAGCTTTACGGCGGTCTTGAAGAGGGCAGATTCGATATATGCTACGGAACTAAAAATTCAAAATACGATTTTAAGTGGACTATCCTCGGGCGTGACCGCTTCTATGCCGTTTTACCTAAGGATTACCCCGTTTCAAACGAAGAATTTCCAATAAGCGGATTTAACGGAACCAAATTCCTTATGCCGGGGCTTGGCTTTGATGACGATATTTCTGCGGTGTTTTTAGAATACGGAGTTAAGCCCTTCGTAACGCCAACCTACGTTGACGACCCCGCGATAATCTCAATGGTTGAACACAGTCTCGGAATCAGTATGCTTTCCGAGTTGATTCTCTCGTCAAGGCGTGATGACGTTTGCTACGTTCCCATCGTTCCGGCGGTATACAGAACTCTTGCGGTTGCGGTAAACCCGCATAAATTTCACTCTCCGGTGCTCAAACGCCTTATCTCGATAACGAGGGATTTTGCAAAAAAGAGCAATGTTTTTGGTAAAGTTGAATAAAATTCGCGCTTAATTTTCGGCAGTATATCAAGGCATTAAAGAAATATTGCTATTGACTTTTTTTGATAAAAAATATATAATATAATTATAAAAATATATCTAAATGCTATTGCGGTTCTTCCGCATAAACGCAATGAAAGGCACATGGGTACGGAAATGAAAAAGATTTTATGCTTAATTCTGGTTATGTGTTGCGCAGTATCGTTATTCGCTTGCGGAGGCGATGGCGACGAGCTTGATCAGTCGTTTTTCGATATAATTGCGAACTCCAAACCTACCAAGATAACGACTTTGTCTAATTATTCTGCTGAGAATGCAGATTCGCTCAAAGGCGAGTTTCAGACTATTATAGTCGAAGACGGATTTGAGTTTACGTACAATTACGAGCGCTTTGCGACAGTTGAAGATGCGGCTGAAAGCAACAAGGTTGAGGTAGCGGGTGCTGTCATATTCAAAGACGGTCTTTATTCAACCGACGGCGGTAACACTTGGGATGCCGAGCTTCCCGATGTTGACGCGCTTAATTTCAAGCTTAATATTTCTGCCGAGAATCTCGGAGAATATACACTTTCCGCTGATAATACGGAGCTTACTACAACACTTTCAAAGGATCAGGCGGAGGTGCTCCTCGGAATTGAACTTGACACAAATTCCGACGTTAAGGTGACGATTAAGACTAACGGAAAGTATCTCACGCGAGTAATGATTTACTACTCAACCGAGTATGCAGACGTTTCTATCGAAACCTCGTATACATACAACGCGTAAGTTGACCAAAGCTTTCGAAAGGAAAAAACAATGAAGAAGATCATAGCAATAATTCTTGCTGCGGCTTGTATATTTGCATTTGCATCCTGTGACGATTCTGCGGGTGAAAAAACGCTCGTGGATACCATCGAAGCTTTCGTCGAGATGTACTCTATCAGCGAGCCGACAAAAATAATAACAAATCATACAACGCAGATAGGAAACATAACGCTTCTCGGTGAAGAAACTCTCGTATCCGGAACGATTGACGGAAAGGTTGCCACTGTTTATCAGTATTGGTATGAGGAGCTTACCAGCATCGATGAGGGCGGCGGAGAAATCATATACGACGTTAAGACGCTTGTTTCCGGCTCTGAGGAATATCTTGAGGGCGAGGGCGTCCGCGTTGACGGCGGAAGCTGGAAGAAGAACGGACTCAACTTTGCTCCTGCAAAGGGAGATATAGCTATCAATATTTCGGAAGCTCTTATTAAAGATGCAAGCTTTACGGAAACGACGCTTTCATTTACTGTCAGCGAGGAGAACGTTGAAGCTGTATTCGGAGAGGGAACCGAAATTGAGGGTGATGTGAATGTAAGCATCACCAGCGACGGAGCTGTTATAACCGGAATT
>JAZORS010000129.1:0-10326 GCA_045656725.1 Eubacteriales bacterium
CTTCGTAAGTGAAGTTATCCTACGGATAGTGAAGTTTTGCCTATGGCAAAGTGGGCAAACTTAACTTCACTCAGTGCATAAAAGTTGCAAGCAACTTTGCACGAACTTCACTGCGAAGCAACTTCACTTTCGCGTTAGCGAAAACTTCACCTATTACCACCCGAAAAGCGAAAGTGTAACACACTATACCTTGCAGGGCAAGGTGTGTAAAAAGGAGTACGAGCAAATTTGCCCATACTCCTTTTATTATATTTACGGTTGGTAAAACCTGCTTTGTGGTAGGTGCCCCTTTGTTGCTCTTTTTTGTTTGAGTTTTATTTTACGCCACGTTTCCGCCTGAATAGGTGAAATAATGCGCGCCGTAAAGCTCGTAGTGAATTTTATCCGCTATTTCTTTAAGGGCATTTTCCTCAAAGGGTGATTTTAGACCGGCATTTTCGATGCTTTCTTCAAAGGTAAAGTCGCCGTTTCTGTCAATAAGCTCTTTGTAAACTGCAAATCCCGCGCCTGCAGTTTCCTGCTCCATGCAGTAAATCTGCGCTGAAACTGCCATTGACGTCGCGTACGACTGCACGTAATAGGGATAGAGCATAAGGTGAGGAATCATTACCGAGCTGATGCTGTTGACCGACGACGAAAATGAGAATTTTTCCGCGGTTTTTTGAACGATTTTATTGAGGTTTTCAATGTTTATCTCATCATAATCGAGTTCGTATGCCGCAATTTCAATTGCCGCATAAAAGCTTTGATAAATAATAGTTGAAAATACGGAATCGAGTTCAAGATAATAGATGTACTTATAAGTGTCCTCATCAAAAACGTTTTTCATTTTTGAAAGCGAAAGAAGCTCAAGGGTTTGGCTGGAAATTTCCGCAAAATCAAGTGAAGCGGACTCATTATCGTTCGTGTACATATCGAAAAAGTGACCGAATTCGTGGGATAAGGTCATATAATCGGACGCGCCGCCTTTTAAGCTAACGAAAAGAAAAGGTGAGTTGTTATTTTCCACGTAGCTTGTGAATGAGCCGGTAAAACGGTTAGGGTTTTTCTCGGAAACATCGTATAATTTATGTTGAAGCATATAAGAATAAGCTTCTCCAAGCTCGCTGTCGGTTTCCGAAAAAATCTCGTACATAGTGTTAAGAAGCAGAATTTTATCCGCTTTGTCGGCAGCATCCAACGAGCTCTCGAAATCCGAGATGTAAGGGCGGAAAACGTAATTTGAAAGCTTTACGTAAACGGGAATAACGTAGGATGTTACGTCTTCTACGAGGGCGTCGAGCTTTTCGGGAGAATAGTCGTGATACATGGTATTGTAAGCGTGCGTTTCGTAGCTTTCGTAGCCGAGCGTATCGCTCAGTTTTTTTCTGACTTTAAGAAGCTCAACGAAAAGCTTTGCGGAACGTTCCTTGTATGCCGCGCTGTAAAGTGAATCGCAAGCTTTTTTTGCGGAAAGGTAAAGCTTTGAGTTTTCACCGTAAGCGTCAAGATATTCACTTATGATATTGTCATAGGTATCAGTCTTGCCCTTATACGTAATACGCACGTTTGTGGTTGAAAGTGAAGAATATTGAGCTTCAAGGGCGGCTTCATCCGCCATAAGCTTAACGGCTTCGTCGCTGTATATTCCGCCGTCAAGGTATTTTTCGAGACTTCCGCCGAAGCAATCGGTTTCAAAACGCTGGCGGTGCGGGGAATTTGCGGCGGCAACGAAAAGCTTTTCTACTGCCTGGGCAAATGCTGGATAGCTTGTGGAAACGTATTCGTATTCGCCTGCCCAATACTCGTCTGAGGTATCAATATAGGAATATATACGCGCAAGCGTGTGCATTGAAGCAATTTCGATATAAAACTTGTCAGCATCGAGAATAAGAGCTATCTGCTCCTCGACAGGTATCAGGTTATCTTTAACCGTCTTGGTAAGCTCCGATAAGTGATTTGCGGCACTTGCGAAATCTGGGCGCTCATATACGAGCTTATCGAAATCGAGCGTTCCGCGCAAATAATCCTTGTATTCCGGCACGAAAAGTGTCGGCTCGTCGTCTTTTGGTTCTTCATTCTCCTCGGGCACCGGCGGATTCGGTATTTCTGCGTTGCCGCTGTCGTCACATGAGAAAAGAAAGATGCTGTTAGAAAAAATCATAATAAGCGTAAGTAAAAACGCTATAATTTTTTTCATAATTTTCCTCGCAAAGCAAATAATTATCTATTATATATTTTATCCTTGATTTTATCTTTCTTCAATAACAAAGAATAAATGAATTGCAAAAAAATTATGAATTCACAATTTTTAGGTGAAAAAATTGCGGAAAATGGCGCAAAATGCCGAGTTCATAAAAAATTAACAAATTAAATTCGACAGCTTTATTGAAAAGTACACAAATTTGGTATAGAATAGATTGACAAAGAAAAAAACAAAAATAAGGAAATTGCTTATGGCAAAATTCGTATATGCAGATAACGCGGCAACCACGCCCGTAAAAAAAGAGGTTATAGACGCAATGCTTCCTTGCTTTCTTGACTCGTGGGGAAACCCGTCAAGCCAGCACGGAAAGGGAAGAGAAGCCGCAATGCTTCTTGATGACGCGAGAGAGCGTATTGCAAAGGTGTTTAATTGCAATAAAAATGAAATATATTTCACATCCTGTGGCACCGAATCGGATAACTGGGCGATAAAGGGCGCTGCTCACAGAATGAAGAAAAAGGGCAGAACGCATATTGTAACCAGCAAAATTGAGCATCACGCGGTTCTTAATACCTGCGAGGCGCTTGAAAAAGAGGGATTTACGGTAAGCTACGTCGGAGTTGATGCTGACGGTGTCGTTGACCTTGACGAGCTGCGCCGTACGGTAAATGAAAAAACTGCGCTCGTTGCGATAATGTACGCAAATAACGAGGTCGGAACTATCGAGCCGATAGAAGAAATATGCGAGATAGCTCACGGCGCAGGCGCGCTTATGTTTACCGATGCGGTTCAGGCGGTAGGAAACGTGGATATAGACCTCTCACAGCTTCCTGTTGATATGCTTGCGCTTTCCGGTCATAAAATCGGCGCGCCAAAGGGTATCGGTATGCTCTTTATCCGTCGTGGTGTTGTGATAGACAAGCTTATCGACGGCGGAGGACAGGAAAGAAGACAGCGCGGAGGAACGGAAAATCTTCCGTATATTGTAGGCCTTGCAAAAGCTCTTGAAATAGCAAAAGAGGGGCTTGCGGACCTAGATAGAATTGAAAAAATGCGTGACCGTCTTATAGATGAGTTAACGAAAATACCTTATTCAAAGCTTAACGGACACAGAACGAAGCGCCTTGCGGGAAACGTGAATATCGGATATGAGTTTATCGAGGGCGAAAGTATGCTTTTGTGGCTTGATATTTCGGGCATTTGCGCATCTACGGGCTCTGCCTGCTCATCAGCTTCGCTTGAAGCCTCGCACGTTCTTCTTGCTATGGGTGTTCCGCACGAAAAGGCGCACGGCTCGTTGCGGCTTTCAATTTCGCACGATACGACTGATGAGGATATCGATTATATAATCGAAACGCTCCCCGGTATAGTAAAGAAGCTTCGTGAAATGAGTCCGCTTTGGGAAAATGTTAAAGAAAAAGTATAAAAAGAGGAAACAGAAATGATTTACAGCGAAAAGGTTATGGACCATTTTACAAACCCGCGAAACGTAGGTGAAATAGAAAATGCCGACGGTGAGGGTGTAGTAGGTAACGCAAAATGCGGAGATATAATGAAAATATATCTTAAAATCGACGAAAACGACGTAATTACCGATTGTAAGTTCAAAACATTCGGCTGCGGCGCGGCGATAGCAACCTCGTCTATGGCAACCGAGCTTATCAAGGGAAAAAGCGTAAAAGATGCATTGAAGCTTACCAACGATGCAGTAGTAGAGGCGCTTGAGGGGCTTCCGCCCGTAAAAGTACACTGCTCCGTTCTTGCAGAGCAGGCGATAAAAAGCGCGATTGCCGATTTCTATAAAAAAGCGGGCCGTCCGATAGATTTTGAAATCGGAGAGGAGCCGGAGCACGACCACGCGCACTGAACTCTAAAAAGGGAGAGCTTTCTCCCTTTTCTGTTGCCGCGTTCGCGGCAGAGTGGAGATTAGCGTGAAATAACATTTATCTGGTTTGAACTTTACGTGTTCACGCATCGAATTTTCGCAATTTGGAGCCTTAATCCAAATCGTCGCAAGCGATACCGAAAATTCATTTTTAATTTGCGTTGCCGCGTTCGCGGCAGAGTGGAGATTGTTATGAAAATTCTTGTAGGACTCAGCGGCGGACTTGACAGTACCTATGCCGCTTATAAATTAAAGATGATGGGGCACGAGGTCGCGGGCGCGGTGATAAAAATGCACGGCCATACCGAGATTTCCGAAGCAAAGGAAGCGGCAGATGCGCTTGGAATCAAGCTTTATGAAATAGATGCGGGGGATGTATTTGAAAACTGCGTCATAAAGAACTTTGTTGGAGAATATGCTGCCGGAAGAACGCCGAACCCATGTATTATTTGCAATAGCGAGGTTAAATTCAAGCTTCTTTACGATAAAGCAAGGGAGCTCGGATTTGATAAAATAGCAAGCGGCCACTACGCAGAAATAGTTAAAATCGGCGATGGGGCTGACGTAAGATATGCGATAAAGCGCTCGCTTGACAGTAAAAAAGACCAGAGCTATATGCTGTACAGATTATCGCAGGACGTGCTTTCAAATCTGATTTTCCCGTTAGCTGACGAAAACAAGGTAGAAATCCGAGAAAAAGCAAAGAAAATCGGGCTTGTCGCGGCAGACAGAGGGGAAAGCCAGGAGATATGCTTTATTCCCGATAACGACTATGCGGGATTCATAGAAAAAAGTATAGGGCAGTCAAAGCCCGGACTCTTTATAAATAAGGAAGGAAAGCCGCTCGGAACACATAAGGGAATTATCCACTATACCATAGGACAAAGAAAGGGCCTTGGAATTTCTGTGGGGGAGAGGGCATTCGTTACCGATATTGACGTGAAAAACAATACCGTAACGCTTGATACCAAAGATAGCTATTCCGATAAAATCAGTGTCGGAAATATGGTTTTTTCGGGAATTAAAGAACCCGAAATAGGGGAAGAAATAGCGTTTCAAATGAAGCACAGATACCATTCTTCCGTTTCTGAATGTAAGCTTGCTTACCTTGGCGAAGGCAAAGCCGAGGTCAAGTTGGATGAGCCGATACGCGCCGTCACACCGGGGCAATCCGTGGTGTTTTATAAGGACGAAACGGTTATGGCAGGCGGCTTTATCTTAAAATAAAACGGCTGATAATGAGTAAAAAATGATGAAAAACCGCTAAAAGCAGGTAGAAGAATGCTTGCTTTTGGCGGTTTTTCTGTTTTTTTGCACAAAGAAATTATGTAGAAAAAAGCGGGGCGTTTTTGTGAATTTTGCACATACAGAAAAGTTTTCTGATAATGCTAAAAAAGGTGCAAAAAACTATAAAAAAGTAAATTGAAGTTACATCTGATATATATATGTTGGCGAAAAAACCATTGTTTAAAGAAAAAAACAGTAAATTGAATTTACTAAATTGAAGATAATGCTGAAATTTTAAAAAAAACGAGTAAATTATTGTTTACATTTGAAAATGTGTTTGGTTTTTTGCCGTGATTTTACTTCAAAACCCATATTGCACCTTTATTTTCAAGTATTGACTTTTTATCTCGCGTGTGTTATAATTTATCCTACTAATGTGCGCGGAAATTTCGATGAGGTCGAAAAAACGTCCGAAGCCAAGGTGCAGGCGGGCTGTTTTTCGACATTATCGAATTATAGGCAGCATAGTATAAATGAAATTCTTGGAGGAAACTATTTCATGAAGAAAACATTGTTTCAGAAAGCAATTTGCTTTGTGCTTTCTCTAACCTTGCTGTTCAGCATGATTGCCGTAAGCGCTTTCGCAACCGGCGAGCTGTCTTCTGACGGCTTGCGCGGAACTAACCGCGATACGGCAAAGTCTCTTGAGGAAATGAAGGAGCTCGTTGGCATCCCTTCGTACTCCGAATACATTGAGACTTACGGTGATGAATATGCAACGGGGCTTCCCACGATTTCCGTGGATATTCTCAATATGGTTGGGGGAAGCAACGGAGTTAAGGTGTCCGAAAGCAAAGAATGTCTTGATTCTTTCGCAAAGAACCAGACAGATTGGAAGAACTTTGGAGATAACTGGGAAAATTCGGTATATCTTCCGGCGACAGGTTCTACCACTTGGACATTCACTGTTCCGGACGGCGCTGAAAGCTACTACTACATCAAGTTTGAGTTTTACAGCGTAAACACATCCGAGAGCTCAATAAGCTCGATTGAACGCAGACTTCTTATTCAGAATGCTATTCCGTTTAAAGAAGCCAACAATATTACATTTAATAAAAACTGGGTGTATGACTATGTCGAGGTTCTCCCTGCAACTCCCACCGATAAGGAAGACGGAGTGACTGTGAGTTATCCGAGAGATGAAAAAGGTTATTACAAAGAGGTATCTACCGTATCAGGCGGAATGGAAACGATAACCAGATATACGCTTACTCAGGATATTAACGGTAACTCAATGGCGCCTACCTTGAAGCAGGAGCCCAGCTGGAATACCGTCTACTGCCAGGATGCATCGGGATATCATCAGGGCAACTTGCGTTTTTATTTGCTCAACGGAACTCAGCAGATTACGCTTGAAGCGGAACGCGAGCCGATGATAATCAAGTCAATTGAGCTCGTTCCTTACGTTCCCGTAGATAACGAGATTCCTACATATGCTGAGGTTCGCGCTGAATACGAGGCAAACGGATATCAGCCCGCGGGCGGAAAGGTTACTATTATTGAAGCGGAATTCCCGGACAGAGTTTCCGATTCCTCCGTTGCGGCAACCAACGATGGCACCTCAGCTGCAACGAGCCCCGTTAGCTCGAAGGCGCAGCTTTATAACGTTATCGGAGAAAACAGCTATAATACTCTCGGTCAGTGGGCTTCGTACAAATTCACGGTAAATGAAACCGGTCTTTACAAGCTTTCAATGCGTTATCTTCAATCACAGCTTGAAGGTATGTACGTTTGCCGTGCTATAAAGCTTGCCGGAGGAATATACGGAGAGGGCGGAGTAGCAACAGTTCCTTTCGCCGAGGCATACGACGCGCAGTTCAATTACAGCAAGGATTGGCAGAGCTCTTATGTCAAGGATAGCCAGAACAACGAATTTGAATTCTATTTTGAAAAGGGTGTTGAATACACGCTTGTCGTAGAATGCTCCCTCGGTTCTCTTAAAGAGCTTGTTCAGCAAGTAGCTGAAACACTCGAAATTCTGAACGAATGCTACCTGAGAATTCTTCAGCTTACAGGCGCGGCTCCCGACGAATACCGCGATTACAGCTTTAATAAGATAATGCCCGACGTTCTCGTTGAGCTTCTTACTCAGGCAATAAAGCTTATGGAAGTCAAGGATTCTCTCGAGGCGCTTTGCGGAACTAACGGTTCTCATATAGCAACCCTTGAAACGATAGCAAGATTGCTCGATACTATGGGCTCTAACGAGGGTGCCGACATTGCGGCAAATATGTCTAACTTCAAAGGCAACCTCGGTACTCTCGGTACGTGGATCAACAACTCACAAAGAGGAACGCTTGTAATTGATTCAATCACTGTCGTTCCCGCGGGCGCAGACAAAGACGCGCTCAAAGAAGTTCCTAAGGCAAAAGCAAATTTCTTCAAATCCCTCGGACATGAAATTTCCTCCTTCTGGCATTCTTTCTTTACTGATTACGACGCAATGGGACTTACCAAGATTCCCACCAAAGATACGAAAACCATAGACGTTTGGCTTGCAACCGGCCGTGACCAGTCGCAGATTTGGCGTTCTATGATAGACGCAAACAACGGATTTACCGGACAAACGGGCGTTGCCGTAGCGCTTAAGCTCGTTCCCGGCGGAACTCTTCTTCCTTCAATTCTTGCAGGCAAGGGTCCGGACGTTTACATAGGGCTTGATGCAGCGACTATTATCAATTATGCGATTCGTGATGCCGTTATAGGTATAAACGGTGTGGATAAACACCTTACCCCCGAAGAGAACTCTATATTCAACACGGTTCATTATACTTATAAAGATGAAAACGGCAATTTCGTGAATACCACGGAATACAAAGGTGAGGCAGGGCTTACCTATACCTCGCAAACCTTTGAACAAAACACCAAAGCGAACTACGTTCCCGCGGCGATGGATACGGTAACCCTTCTCGGTGTATCCTACGGTGTTCCTCAGACGATGACCTTCGCTATGATGTTCTACCGAATGGACGTTCTTGCCGAGCTTGAACAGGAAGTTCCCGAAACGTGGGAAGCGCTCCTTTCTCTTCTTCCTATTCTTCAGTCTAACAATATGTCAATCGGTGTTGACTATATCTCCGCTCTTGACTTTATGATGTATCAGCGCGGCGGAAATATGTGGCAGTATACCGATATTCCCGAATACGCAGGAGCGAAAATCGGTCTTGACTCCAAGATCGCTCTTGAAGCATTTGACTACGTATGCAGTCTTTACCGTGACTATTCATTCCCTGTATCGTACGATGCGTCAAACCGTTTCAGAACGGGTGAGATGCCCATCATAATCGGCGGATATTCGGGTATTTACAACACGCTTGTAGTTTACGCAACCGAAATTGAAGGTCTTTGGTCTATGTGTCCGCTTCCCGGAAGCGAGCTTGAAGACGGAACTGTAAATTACAACTCACTTGCAGGTATAAGCGCAACGATTATTGTGCACGGGTGTGATGATATGCTGGAATCCTGGCAGTTCATTCAGTGGCAGACATCGGCTGATATTCAGGCAAACTACGGTAACAGAATGGTAGCTATTATCGGACCTTCCGCGAAATACGAGGCAGCGAATATAAACGCTATCAAGAACCTTTCCTGGACGGCAACTGAGCGCCTTGCTATTGAGGACCAGATGGCTCATCTTTCTTCAATAGTTAACTATCCCGGCTCGTACATAATCGGAAGATATATGAAGTTCGCATTCCTTGATGCCGTTAATAAGGGCATGGATCCTATTGACGCTATGACCTCTTATATCGATGCTATCAACGTAGAAATAACGCGTAAGCGCGAGGAGTTCGACTTGCCGACTCTCGGTCCTGACGAAGAACCCCCCGTAAGCGACAGTACGACGACCGACTGAAAAGGAGATAAATAATGTCACAGACAAAAGCAGAGACAACCCGTCCTGTAAAGCGTCATGAAGTCTCGAAGCTGCGTTGGACGTGGCAGGAGATAAAGAATAATAAGACGGCTTACTTTATGGTAGCTCCCTTCTTTATTCTTTTCATTCTCTTCACCGTCCTTCCCGTTTTCCTTTCGATATTCTTCAGCCTTACGGACTTTAATATGTTGCAGGCGCCCGGTTGGAAGGGAATTTCAAACTTTACGCGCCTCTTCCTTGAAGACGAAATCTTCATTCTCGCTTGTCAGAATACTTTGATATTCGCAAGTGTTACCGGCCCTGTTTCTTACCTGCTGTCCCTTTTGATAGCATGGTTTATTAACGAGCTTCCTCCGAAAATCCGCGCGGTCGTTACCCTCGTATTCTATGCGCCCTCGATTTCAGGTCAGGTTTACCTTATTTGGAAAACCCTGTTCTCATCGGACGCATACGGTTGGGCAAACGCAACCCTTATGGATTTAGGAATTATAACGAGCCCGATACTGTGGTTTGATAACGCTGATTACGTTATGCCTCTTTGTATTGTAGTTGCTCTTTGGACTTCTCTTGGTACGGCGTTCCTTTCATTCATAGCCGGCTTCCAGACCATTGACCGTTCAATGTACGAAGCTGCTGCGGTTGACGGAATTAAGAACCGTTGGCAGGAGCTTTGGTATATTACACTTCCCACGATGCGCCCGCAGATGATGTTCGGTGCGGTTCTTGCAATCACCGGCTCCTTCGGCTTCGGTGGTGTCGTTGACGCGCTTTGCGGATTCCCGTCGATCGACTATGCGGCGCATACGATAATGCACCATCTGAGTGACTACGGAGGCTCGCGTTATGAAGTCGGTTATGCCTCGGCAATAGCCGTTGTGCTTTTCGTAATAATGTTCGGCTGTAACATAGTTATTAAGAAAGCGCTTTCTAAGGTAGGTGAGTAAGATGGCTAAAAAATTAAGAACACGCGGCCACAGAGTCGTACTTAACCGTTCTGCCGGCGGAGATACCGGTATAACAGTAATGCTCACCTTGCTCGGACTCTTTATGTTCCTTCCTATGTATTACGTTGTAATTCAGTCCTTGAAGCCC
>JAZORS010000130.1:0-5683 GCA_045656725.1 Eubacteriales bacterium
TTTTCAACTTATTTTGCGAGCTCCTCAAATGCAGGACGGTAGAGCTTCAAAATACGCGCCGCCACAAAGACGATCTTCTCGTTGTCGGTCATTTCAATAGTGATATCACTTTCAATCTCCACCAATTTGTATTTAGGTTTATTGTTCTTGAAAATATAAAGCTCGCCGTGCTTATCTGTCATTCTTGCCACACGGGAAAAATTCTGATTTGCTTCGGAAATCGAAACGATCTGATTTGTATTTAAATTCATTATATCTACCTCCTTTTGAGTTTACAATATTATAATCTATGTGTTGTTAATTTTCGAGAACTCTAAAATTAACCGTGTTGCCTGACAGCACCACTCCGAAAATCAAGGATTTTCGCACATTCCTTGAAATATACTCGTCCGTCCTTGCTGGCAAGCCGACAGATACGGACTTCGTATATTATTATACACAAATTTTAGGATATTGTCAACCTAAAATAAATATTTTCATAAATTTTTATTAAATTTGTTGTCCTTTATTGACCACGCACCTGTCGGGCTCACCTATCATCCAAAACGGCAAGCTCGTCGGCGCCGTAACCCATGTTATGGTAGCAAATCCAACCGAGGGCTACGGAATATTTATAGAAAACATGTTATCAGCCGCACAAGATCAAGTAATACCCAAAGCAGCATAAAAATAATGCAGAATTCAGAATTCATAATGCATAATTATGGTTCTGTGATTCTGCATTTTCATTTTAATTTTGCATTTTGCATTTTGAATTTTGCATTATGAATTTTGCATTATGAATTTTGAAAGGATCTTACTGAATTTATCCTGCGCAGAAAGGCAGGTGTCGATAATATATCCGCGCTCTGAATCCCACTCTTTAAGACCGCGGTAGTAGAAAAGCTTATGCTCCTCATCAATAATAAACGGCGTAATATTGTGCTTCAAGCATTCGCCGAACATGATAAGTCTGCCGACTCTGCCGTTTCCGTCTTGGAAGGGGTGTATGCGCTCAAAAGCAACGTGAAAAGCGATAATATCTTCAAGGTTTTTATCAGGTTTTGCATTATATCCGTCAAGCAGGGCTTTCATTTCCTTTGCTACAAGCTTTGGCTCGGTCGTATCAATTCCGCCGACCTCATTGGCGAGCTTTTTATATTCACCTACTCTGAACCACTCCCGACGGCTGTCGCTTGTTCCGCTTTTAAGAAGAAAATGGAGCTCTTTTATATACTTTTCCGAAAGCAAAAGATGAGCGTTCTCAATCATTAAATCAATACATCTGAAATGATTTGAGGTTTCAATTATATCGTCAACGTTTACTGCTCTTTGTGAAAGTCCTATGGTATTCGTTTCAAAAATATAGCGCGTTTCATCGTGAGTAAGGCGCGAGCCCTCTATATGATTTGAATTATAAGTTAAATCAATCTGCACTCTGTGATAAATGCCACCCGAAAGATGCGCAGACTTTTCCTCACGGAGAACGTCAAGAAGCGTGCGTTTCTTATCGGAGCGAGTAGCCCTCTCGGGCTTCTCGGAAATATCGGGAATTTCCCAAGTCTTACCCACAAGGCGCACCCCGGAAACTCGCCCCCCTGCACAGTAATTTCTGACGCTTCGCTCGGAAATACCCCATTTTTTAGCCGCCTCACTGACGGAAATATATTTCATAAAATCACCTCAAAATTTGCCCATCGGCAATCTATATTACTATTTTACCACATCATCGGCAAAATATCAAGGATTTTTGTAATTATTTTTAATAGTTATTTTGCCGATAGGTTTCAAAAAATGCGTGGGTTGCTTTTTATTTTTATTTTCATTTTGCATTTTGCATTTTGAATTTTGCATTAAAAAGAGAGGGTTGCCGCGGTTTTTCCGTTAGCTTCCCTCTCGTTTTTCTATTATAGACTAATTTTTACGACAGCTTTGTCGATATTAAAAACACGTATTTTTTATTCTCCTGTGTGATTGTAAGTTGCGGTGTACGAGCCGGTGCCGTTGTCCCATCCTGTTCCCTTTGTTATAGCATTCCATTCTGCCTCTGTTCCCGTGTAATATATGTTTTCAAGTGCAGTGCAACCGTAAAAAGCCCATGCGCCAACGCTTGTCAAACCGTTTCTTACAGTTAAGCTCGAAAGAGAGTCCCAGCCGTAGAATGTATAATTGCCGATGCTCGTTACTCCGTCAGGTATAACGAGTTCGGTTAAAAGTTCGCCGCCAACGTAAAAATTGCTCGCGTAATTCAGCGGATTTGAATCGTAATTGCCAAAAGAAATTGCGCACCATTTTGCTATATCGTTTATATACAGATTCGTAAGTCCGTAGCAAGCGGAAAAAGCAAAATCGCCAATGACCGTTACGCTATCGGGAATAGTTATATCCTCAATTGCCCGGCATCCGTAGAATGCAGAATCACCGATGCTCACAATGCCGCTTCCAAGATTCACACGCCCAAGCCCTGAACATCCGTAGAATGCATAATCGCCGATGCTCTTTACGCTGTTCGGAACAGTAAGCGCAGTAAGCCCTGAAAGAGAGAACGCGTAATCACCAATGCGCACCGTGCTTTCGGGAATATTTACACTTGCAAGAATAGGACAGTTAGCAAAAGCATAGTCACCTATATTTTTAAGCTTGTTGCCTACCGTTACGCTTGTAAGCGAGGAGCAACCGTCAAAAGCGTTAGCTCCTATATTTATTACACCGTTTCCCAACGTTGCATTGGAAAGTCCCGTGCAGAAGCTGAATGCAGAAGAGCCAATAGACTCTACACTTTCGGGAACCGTTATTTCCGTGATGCTTCTGCAATATGAAAAAGCAGAAGAACCAATGCTGACCACACCGTTACTTATCGTTAAATCGGTAATAAAAATGCAATTATAGAAAGCGTAATTACCTATACTTTCTACACCCACCGGAATAACCAGATTTCTTACGGCTTCCGTGCCGATATAAAGATCGTTAGCGCATGAAAGCGGATTTGCGGAATGGTTTTCAAACGATATCGCGCACCATTTTGATATATCCGTTATATGTACACTCATAAGCCCTGTGCATAAAGCGAATGCATCAGTGCCAACGCTTAAAAGTCCGTTTCCTACCGTAACATCGGTCATAGTGGAGCAATTATAGAAAGCATAATCGCCGATTTCCATTATGCTATCGGGAATAAGGATAGAATTTATTGACTTTCCGTCAAATGCATTATTCTTTATTTTTGTAACCGGTTTTCCGTCATACTCCTCGGCTATTACGACATTTTTTGCGCTTCCGATATAAGATACTACTACGGCGTGGGTGCCGTCCCCTGAAACGTTATATACTACACCCTCCGTACCGCGTACAATCAAATTACAGAACGTGCATTTTCCCCCGCCGCCGGGAGTATGGTCTTTCTTCGCAACTACCTTTGCCTCGCTCGAAAGCTTTTCGCCGCAGACCGAGCAATATACAACCGAGTTGTACGAGCCCTCGGCTTTGCAAGTAGAATCAACGTGGTTTTCCGTTACCGCTTCGGCAGGGGTATGAGTCGTGAGTTTTTCAATTGTGCCGGTTTCAAGCACATCGCGGCACGCAGTGCATTCCTTATGCTTTGCGCCAGCCGCCTTGCAGGTCGCCTCAGTGTCAGTTATCCAATCAGAAGGAGTATGATTTTTCTTTTCCACTGTCTTTGCTTCGTTCGAAAGCTTCTCGCCGCAAACGGAGCAATATACAACAGAGTTATACGAGCCCTCGGTTTTGCAAGTAGAATCAACGTAGTTTTCCGTTACCGCTTCGACAGGAGTATGAGTCGTGAGCTTATCTATCGTGCCTGTTTCAAGCACCTCGCCGCACTCGGTGCATTCCTTATGCTTTGCGCCCTCTGCCTTGCAGGTGGCTTCTGTATCAATTATCCAATCTGATGCCGAATGCACGCAATTCCACTTGGCATAAACGCTCATATTGCTTGAAATCGGAGCATCAAGCAAAGAATTCGCGGTAAACGGCTTGTTCCACTCGTCTTTATCCCAATACCAACCGCCAAAGGTATAACCATCCTTTGTTGGATTAGTCGGAATTTCTACAACTTCCTTTCCGCTTGTTTTTACGGTGTCGTAAATTTCGCTGTCAACAATGAAGTTGAGTTCGAATTCTATACCACCGCAGGCGCAGAGCCCGACAATAGACAATACGGTTATTAAAAGCGCAGCAAACAGTTTTTTCATAATCAGCTTTCCTTTATCAAAAAGTGCGCCAACAGGAGTCAGCATACGGAATATAGTTTAGCAATTACATTATAGCACAATTAGGGAGAATATGCAATACCGGCAAAATTTTATGAATTCTGCATTATGATTCTCCGTTTTCATTCTGCATTTTGCATTTTGCATTCTGCATAAAAAAAGTGTTGTCCTTTATTGACCACACTCCTGTCGGTCAGTCCTTGTCAAAAACGGTGCGAAAGAATTACGGTTGTAATCTGTTGGCATACAATTCAACATTTTACAAAATTGAGTCATATATCGCAAAAATGTGCTCTTTACAAGTGGATTACGTTGAATTATAATAGGGTTAGAGAACAGAAAATCACAATTTTGTATCAGGAGGAGCACTTATGTTAAAGGCGGCGATTATCGGTCTTGGCGGCATTAGCGTATCTCACAGAAAGGCGTTTGTCCAGCTCAAAAAAATGGGAAAGGCGGAGCTTGCCTGCGCTTATGACGTAAACCCCGAGGCAATGGCTAACAAGAAAGCAATTAACATTGATTCGGATTCCGGCGCAGATGATAGCTTTAATTTTTACACCGACCTCGATAAAATGCTCGAATGTGAGAAAATCGATTTCGTCCTCGTTTGCGTTCCCACCTATTTGCACTCCGAGATAACGGTGGATTTATTAAACCGCGGCTACAACGTTCTTTGCGAAAAGCCAATGGCTCTTAATTCAAAGGACTGCAAAAAAATGATAGATGCGGCAAATAAAAGCGGCAAAAAGCTGATGATAGGACAGTGCCTGCGCTTCCTTGAAGCTCATGACTATATAAAGTCCGCTATTGACGACGGACGCTATGGCAAGCTCCTCGGTGCATTTTTGGAGCGTCTTTCCTCACCGCCCGTTTGGGGCTATGAAAACTGGTTTATGGATCCCTCTCTTTCGGGCGGATGCCTTACCGACCTGCATATCCACGACCTTGACCTCGTTCGCTATTTATTAGGCGAGCCAAGCTCGGTCAGCTGCCGCGCCAATACCTCCATTTGTGTAAATGATAGTGTACATTCCACCCTTATATATGACGGCGTTCCGGTAACTGCGATTGGCGACTGGACGCTCACGGGAATGGATTTCCAGGCAAACAGCCGCTTCAATTTTGAAAAGGCAACCCTCCTTTCCACAAAAGGCGGCAAGGAGCTTACGGTTTATTCAAAGGACGGCAGCGAAAGCTACAACGTTCAGATAAGCAAAAACAGCGCATATTTCGGTGAGCTTTCCTATTTCTGCGATTTTATCGAGGGAAAAATCGAAAACACCAAAAATCCGCCCGAAAGCGCCATGAATACCATTCGCCTCATAGAAGCGCTCCGCGAAAGTGCCGAGCGCAGCGGTGAATTTGTTCCCTTTTCAAAGTAAATAAAATTAAGCAAAAAAGGAAATACCCCCTGCCCCGTGCGGAGATATTTCCTTTTTTATTTTTATGAAATGTGATACTCACATGAAATG
>JAZORS010000131.1:0-3938 GCA_045656725.1 Eubacteriales bacterium
CTTCGTGAAGGGCAGCTTGACGGAATGATTTTTGAAGCTAACTCAGTAATGGGAATAGGACTGCCCAGTGAAAAGTGGTTAAAAAATTGGATTGACAAGGTCAAATATACCGAAATCCCGGACTAAAAGCTTGAATTTCCAGCTCGTACACGTTAAACTATTATTGTCTGGGTTTGCGTACTCATAAAAGAAATTCTTCAAATATATTTTAGTTTTGACTGTCACTTCATTCCTATTATATATATTTGGAGGTTGACAAACAAAAAAACTATGCTATAATAAAAAAAACGTTTCTATAAAATTTTCAAATATAAATGCGGAGGTTGTTTGTGGAATCTTCTAAGAAAACCACCGTAAGAGACATTGCGCAACGGCTGAATGTTTCTTTAAGCACCGTAAACAAGGCTCTTACGGGAAAATCGGGGATAAGCGAGAAAAGGCGAGCAGAGATTATCGCCGTAGCCAAAGAAATGGGTTATGAGGTAAACCACGTAGCGCAGGCCTTATCACGAAAGACTATAAAAATAGGCGTTATCATTCCGTCAGACTGGCAACAATATTTCGCACCCATTAATGAAGGAATGGAGAACGCACTTTCAGACCTATCCCATTCAAACGTAATCGGAGAGATTCTTCATATTTCAACGAGCAAAGATATACTACCCTCATTTCGGTATTTTTCGGAGAATGCTTTCGATATAATTCTCTACTGCCCCTCAATCATAGAATTGACCGATCAGGACTACGAATATTTAAATCAAATCAATATTCCGATTATGCTTGTCGGTGGAGATTCTTCATCCGTCAAAAACGTATGCACGGTCAGTATTGACAGTGAGCTTTCAGGAAAAATGGCGGCTGATTTTTTGAGTGTTCCTCTCAGGAAGAATGATAAGGTTGCCGTATTTATCGGATCAAAACAGATCGATACGCATATCGGCAAAGCGGTCTCCTTTGTAGAACGCGCTCAGAAAAACGGACTGAATGTCGTTGCAGTGCACGAAACCGGAGATGTTTCAAAAGCTATACGCGATTGTATTGAAGACACAATCAAAGAACATCCTGATCTTTCGGGAATTTATGCCGCAACGGGAAACATCGAACCGCTCGTGCAATATTTTTCCGACATCTCGGGATCCGATCTGCCGCATATTATCGCTACTGACGTCTATGATGACGTTAAAATAAACATGCAAAGCGGAAAAGTGGCGGCCACAATATTCCAGAATCAGATGCTGATGGGAAGGCTGTCGATCGAGCACGCATATAAATTTATCGTCCAAAAAACAAGTTACAGTATCAATCCACTCCCTCTTCCCTCTCATATATATGTAACTCCGCATCTTCTTTTACCGTCAAATTTCGATAATAACGAGCTATATAACGGTAACGATTACAGAACAGATATAAATTAAAGTAAAAAGCCCGCAAGCGAAAAACGCTTGCGGGAATTAAAAAACTCGTTAGAGAAACGTTTCTCTAACTGTATAGAAAGGATAAAAACAATGGATCTCAAAGGAAAAAAAGTAGTTATCACAGGCGGCGGAGGCGGAATAGGCAGATCCGCTTCATTTCTCTTTGCCAAATACGGCGCGGAAGTCATCATTCTTGAATATAATGACGAAAGCGGTAAGAGTGCCGAGGCGGAAATAAAGGCAAAAGGGCAGAAAGCTTGGTTTATCAAAACCGATATTTCAAATCCCGATTCCGTCAAAAGGGCATTCGAGCAGATTAAAGAAAAATACGGTAGAATTGATGCACTTTATAATAACGCCTCTATATTTCTTGGCGGAAAGGATACCAGCATTGATAATTTGGATGAAGACGTTTGGGACAAGGTCCTTTCCATTAACCTGAACGGTCTTTATTATTGCTCAAAGCATGCGGTTAATTTAATGAAGGAGAAAGGCGGAGCTATTGTCAATACCGCTTCCTCGGCCGGTGTTGTCGGAATCCCCGGTTGCGCAGCATACACGGCAACGAAAGGAGCGACAGTAACGTTGACAAGAAGTATGGCGGCAGATCTCGGCAGATTCAATATTCGTACAAACTGCATCGCGCCCGCAGCAATTATGACAGATATGTTAAAAGAAAGCAATCTCAACGACCCAAATTTCGACAACGATTTCTTTATAAAACAGATAACACCTTTGAAACGCTGGGGAAAACCTGAGGACGTTGCAAATCTTGCAGCATTCCTTATCTCAGACGAAGCTGCATACATAAACGGAGTGATAATCCCGTGTGACGGCGGTATCACCATAAACGGAGACGTAAATAAACAAATATAATTTTTATAAAGGAGATAAGAATTAATATGAACAAAGAAAGACTGTGCTATCTTGCGGATTTTGCATTCCGCGTTCGCAGAAATTGCATCAGAATGACAAATCATGGGCATTCCGGACACGTTGGAAGTATGCTCTCTATGGCAGAGATCATCACCGTGCTTTATAACGGCGTATTAAAGAACGTTTCGCCGGAAGACCCCCGAAACCCGCTTCGCGACCGTTTTATTTTAAGCAAGGGACACGCCGGTTGCGCCGTTTATGCCGCACTTTATGAAAAGGGATACTTTCCCGAAGATTGGCTTATGACCTACTACTGTGATAACGGTAAGCTTATGGGACATATCAGCCATCACGTCCCCGGCGTTGAGTTTTCAACCGGATCTCTCGGCCACGGTCTTCCCGTTGCCGTTGGTATGGCGCTTGACGCAAAGCTGAAAAAGGCAGATCACAAGGTATATTGCCTGATGTCCGACGGAGATATGAACGAGGGCTCAACTTGGGAAGCGATCATGTTCGCAGGTCAGCAAAAGCTCGACAAGCTTGTGGGAATCGTTGACTACAACCGCGTTCAGGCACTTGGGCACTCCGAAGACATAGCAAACCTTGAACCCCTTGATGAAAAGCTGAAGCTTTGGGGCTGGAATGCAGTCTACGTAGACGGACACGATTTCGATGCACTTGAAAATACATTCAATGCTATCAAAGAAAACGGAAAGCCTACAATGATCATTTGCCGTACCGTAAAGGCTCGCGGTGTTCCGTGGCTTGAAGACACCGTTAAATCCCACTACGGCTTTATTCCCGATGACAAAGTCGAAGAAGCTATCGCGGGTTGCGCGAATTTCTGTGAGCAGACAAAGAACGGAGGTAAAGTATAATGAGATCTGTATTTAATAAAACACTTATTGAGATCGCCAAAAACGATCCGAGAATCCATATGATCCTTGCTGACATAGGCTACGGTGAGATTGAACCCTTTGACAAGGCTTTTCCCGGAAGACTCTATAATGTTGGAGTTGCCGAGCAAAACATGACGGGAGTCGCCTGCGGTATGGCTATGGAAGGCAATATCTGTATCACTTATTCCATCGCAAATTTCCCTACTCTCCGTTGTTTAGAGCAAATAAGAAACGACGTGTGCTATCACAATCAAAACGTTAAGATAGTAATAATCGGCGGTGGCGTATCCTACGGACCTTTGGGTGTTTCTCATCATTCGACTGAGGACATCGCAATTATGCGCGCGCTTCCTAATATCGTTGTCATAGTACCTTGCGATAATATTGAAGCCGAGGCGGCAACACACGCGATGATTGAGCATCAAGGTCCCGTGTATTACCGTTGCGGCTACAAAAACGAAAGCGATATTCACGAATCTCCTATAAAATTTGAAATAGGAAAATCCATACCTGTAAGCGACGGCAAGGATCTTACGATATTCTTCACAGGACCTATCGGTTACGACGCAAAGATTGCAGCTAAAAAGCTGGAAGCAGAGGGATACTCAATCCGTCTTGTAAGTATGCATTCGATAAAACCGATTGACAAAGACGAAATAGTTTATTCCGCAAAAAATATAGGTAAAATACTAACTGTCGAAGAACATAATCTCTCAGGCGGTCTAGGTTCTGCGGTTGCAGAGGTTTT
>JAZORS010000132.1:0-7795 GCA_045656725.1 Eubacteriales bacterium
CAAAAAATGCCAAAGAGGCAATCCAGTGGCTTTATTTCGGATATCTTGGCGCAATCAAGGAGCAGAACGGCGCCGCTAACAGTATCGGAAGAATATCCACCTTTATCGATATTTATATCGAAAGAGATCTTAGGGAGGGCACGCTTACCGAGCTTGAAGCGCAGGAGCTTGTTGACGACCTCGTTATCAAGATGCGCCTTGTCCGCCACCTTAGAACCCCCGAATATAATTCTCTTTTTGCGGGAGATCCCACTTGGGTTACGCTCTCGCTTGCGGGTATGTGCGAGGACGGAAGAACTATGGTTACAAAGACCTGCTACCGTTTCCTTAACACGCTTTACAACCTCGGTTCAAGCGCAGAGCCGAACCTGACGGTTTTGTGGTCGAATTCTCTCCCTGAGCCGTTCAAGCGCTTCTGCTCCAAGGTTTCTATTGACACCGACTCTATACAGTACGAAAACGACGACGTTATGCGCCGCGATTTCGGTGACGACTATTCGATAGCTTGCTGCGTTTCCGCTATGAAAACCGGAAAGCAGATGCAGTTCTTCGGCGCAAGATGCAATATCGCAAAGGTGCTCCTTATGTCCCTTAACGGCGGTAAGGACGAAATACACGGAGAGCAGATTGCTCCCGAGGGAAAGGTCTTTGACGAGAAGCCGCTTGACTATGCCGAGGTAATAGAAGCCTTCAAGACCTATGCTTCATGGATGGCGCAGCTTTACGTCAGCACGATGAACGTTATTCATTTTATGCACGACAAGTATGCGTATGAGCGTCTTATGATGTCCCTTCACGACGTTGAGCCGGAGCGCCTTATGGCTTTCGGTATCAGCGGATTCAGTGTTCTTGCCGACAGCCTTAGCGCGATTAAGCACGCGAAGGTCACCCCCGTCAAGGACGAGAGGGGAATAATCGTTGACTTTAAGGTTGAGGGTGATTTCCCGAAATACGGAAATGACGATGACAGAGTGGACTCTATCGCTAAATGGATAACAGAGTTCTTCTACGGAGAGCTTTGCAAAACCAAGACGTACAGAAATGCCAAGCATACCCTTTCCGTTCTCACCATAACCTCAAACGTCATGTACGGAGAAAAGACGGGCTCAACCCCCGACGGAAGAAAGAAGGGAGAGGCATTTGCTCCCGGAGCTAACCCGATGCACGGCAGAGATAAGGAGGGCGCTCTTTCCTCGCTCAACTCCGTTGCGAAGATTTGCTACGATTGCTGTCAGGACGGAATCTCCAACACGTTTTCGATAACTCCCGATGCGCTTGGCTCGGACGAAGGCGCAAGGGTAGATAACCTCGTTCACGTGCTTGACGGTTATTTCTCGCAGGGTGCACATCACCTCAACGTAAACGTTCTCAACAGAGATAAGCTCATTGACGCTATGAACAATCCCGAAAAATATCCCTCCCTTACCATACGCGTAAGCGGATATGCAGTAAACTTCAATAAGCTCACAAAGGATAAGCAGCTTGAGGTTATAGCAAGAACGTTCCACGAGAAAATGTAAAATGAAAGCTAATATACATTCATTTGAAAGCATGGCAGCCCTTGACGGCAAGGGTTTAAGATATGCTGTTTTTATGACGGGCTGCCCCCTCGCTTGCGCTTATTGCCACAACCCCGACACAAGATATAAATGCGGGGATGAGGTGGAGGCTGAGGCGCTCGTCAGAAAAATAGCGAGATATAAGCCATATTTCGGAAATACGGGCGGCGTGACCTTTTCGGGCGGAGAGCCGCTTTTGCAGGCGGATTTCATAAATGAAGCCGCGGAGCTTCTTGAAAAAGAGGGAATATCATACGTTCTCGATACTTCGGGAGCTGTGCTTCTTACGAATTCCGTAAAGCGCGCGCTTCGCGCGGCGGAAAGCGTTATTCTCGACATTAAATTTCCGGACAACGAGAGCTATATTGAATACACGGGTAGGGGCATAGTTGAAACTATTGCCACGTTGCGTTATCTTGACGAAATCGGGAAGGATACCGTTGTAAGAACCGTTGTCGTGCCCGGCATAAACGACACGGAAGAAAAAATACAGGAATATATAGACCTTATATCACCGTTTTCCTGCGTTCGTGAATACGAGCTTCTCGGATTTCACACTATGGGCTTTTTTAAATACGAGGAGCTTGGCATAGAAAACCGCTTTAAAGATAAAGCGCCGCTTTCGGGTGAGCGCCTTGCGGCTTTAAAAAGCTACGTTTTGGAAAACTTCAAAAAATAAAATAATTGCCCCACCGTAGAAAAGTGAGGCAATTTTTTATAGGAGATAAATATGCTGTCATTTAAGCCGATAGAAAATAAAGGCGATATTGAGAAAATAGCAAAGGGGTTTGACCTACCATGTGGTGCGAGCGAGTCCTTTGCCGATTTTCTTGCGCTTTGTCTTGAAGAAGCAGAGGACTTTGACACCTCGATTGCCGCTACCTTTTATGACGGTTGCGCTTTAATAAGAGTTTTTGATATGGGAAGATACTATTTTCTTCCGCCTGAAAAGATATTGCCTCAAGGTGATGTGAAAAACGCCTTTGATGCGGTGCTCGAATATGCTAAAAGAGAGGAGCTTCCCTTCGTGTTTCACAGCGTCCCTCGGGATATGCTGTCGGATTTACTTGATGGGGTGCGTCATGCCGATATTGATGCGGAAGGTCCGTTTGGCGACAGCTTTTGTCTGAAAATCAAAACGGAATGTGAGCTTACAGAGGAAATTTTTTCGGCAGAGGAAGGAGATTTTGAGATAAGAGCGCTTGAAAATTCCGACGCCTCGGTTTACAAAGAGCTTTGCACCGACAAAGAGCTTAACAAATATTACGGATACCAGATAAGCGACGACCATCCGGATATGCCGAAAGAGGACTATATTGCCATTGCAAACGCCGAATTCGAACGAGGGGTGGCGCTTACGCTGGCCCTTGTATATAAAACAAGGACTGTCGGTGACGCAATTTTCTACGCCTTTGACGGCAAGGGTGGGGCAGAGCTTGCGATAAGAATACTGTCGAATATGCACGGAAAAGGCCTTGGTTCTCGCTTTCTTTCGCTTCTTCTTGACTACGGACGTGATATGGGACTTATCAGAGTGATGGCTTTCGTGAAAAGAGAAAATTTGCCGTCAGTCCGTATGTGCGGGAAATTTATGAAAAAAGAGGAAGTTGACGAGGGGCGTGTTAAATTTCTGGCTGAATTATATAATGCTTGATTTTTAAGAAAACCGCCAAAATAAGAATTTAAAGACAACTATTATTTACAAAATAAAAGAGCAGACACGCAAGACGGAATAAAATCTTGTATGTCTGCTTTTTTTATTTGCTATATGAGGCAATAATTTCGTTAATATCGACTTCGAGCCGACGGAGCTCTTCCTTAAATTCCTTCGGGCTGACGCGCAGAGCACCGTTTCCGAGGATAATTCTTTGCTCCTCAAAATCAGAACTTACAACTCTTACTCTGTGGCCCTCTGCCAGCCGTTTCGTTTCTTTTTCAATGTAGGAATCGGCGGTTTGCCCCTCTTTTGTATAAACGACCAGAAGATTGCCGTATTTTTCAGAGCTTCCCTCGCTACCGACGCGTTTGTATGCGTCAAATACGACAACCGCCTTTGATTTTCTGAACGAGGTATAATTGCACATAAGGCGAATCAAGGTATCCCTGCCGAGTGAAAAATCGCGCTCTGCATATCCGCGAAGCTCATCCCACGAGAAAATGAAATTGTAGGCGTCTATAAAGATATAATCCTCGCCGCGCGCTTTCTGCTTTCGCGGCTTTCTTTCGGCGCTGTCGGACTCTGCCGAGTTTTCGGTTTTTTCCGACCAGGTTCTCTTTGTGATTTTTCCGTAGGTTGCCTCGAAGATTTTGTTTAATTCCTTGTCCTCTTCCGCCGTGCCACGATATACGTATGCCCTTGCTCGCAGGGGGATGCTGTCGTCTTTTTCGGGGGCTTTATCACGCTTATCCTCGTTTTCAAGGTCGAGATAATCCTCAACCTCATTCCACGGCACGACAAAGCCTGAGCCGTTTTTGCAGAAAACAGAATTTGGCGTAT
Organism: Eubacteriales bacterium; assembly: GCA_045656725.1. Taxonomy (GTDB): domain Bacteria; phylum Bacillota; class Clostridia; order Oscillospirales; family CAG-272; genus UBA1740. The sequence continues at coordinate 4,057 of JAZORS010000132.1, forward strand.
TTCTCTCGTCAAGCTCGGGGGAGTAGGCGTATTTCGCTATTACCTCTTCGGCGTTATGGCAAGGCACGTATTCGCCAACCGACATGCTTATTCTGCCCTCACCGCGCGTATAAGCGCGAAGCTCCGTTGGGTAGTTGCGCATGGTTGAAACGGGGCAATTACCGACAAGCGTTGCCACGTTCCCCGATATTTCGGGAGCTTCACAGCTTCCGTGCATGTTTTCAATATCGGTCATAAGCTTTCCGAGATTGTCAAGCGGCAACTCAACCTTGAAGTCAAAGCTCGGTTCAAGAAGCACACTCTCGGCCTTCATAAGCCCTTGCCTTATCGCGCGGTAGGTTGCCTGTCTGAAATCTCCGCCCTCGGTGTGTTTAAGATGAGCTTTACCCGATGTAAGCGTGATTTTTACGTCGGAGAGGGGCGCGCCTATAAGAACGCCTCTGTGCGTTCTTTCCTCGATATGAGTCATAACTAGGCGCTGCCAGTTTTGCGATAGCAAGTCCGTTTGGCAGTCGCTTGCCGCGCGCACTCCCTCGCCTCTTTCCGCGGGCTCTATCAGAAGATGAACCTCGGCATAGTGGCGAAGCGGCTCGAAGTGACCAAAACCGTACACGGGTGCAGATATAGTTTCGCGGTAGAGTATCTCGCCCTCGTCAAAATCTACGTTGACACCGAACCTTTCCGCGATAAGCCGCCTTAGCACCTCTATCTGAATATCGCCCATAAGGCGAACTCTGATTTCTTTACTTCTTTCGCGGTAGGCAAGAGATAAGCTTGGGTCCTCTTCCGCAAGGGAAAGGAGCTTGGTGTAAAGCTCGTATACCGATACCCCATCGGGAACAGTCATTTTATAATCTAAAACGGGGGTAAGAGTCGGCTCTGAATTTCTTTCAATTCCAAGGCCTTGTCCCGCGTAAGTTGAGCCGGGACCGAGAATTGCGGCAACATCTCCTGCCGTAATCTCTTTTTTCGGCTTATATTTATCCGCGGAATATATGCGGATTTCTTCTACCTTTTCTTCGCAAAGCTCACCGTCTTTATTTTGAAATTTCAGCACGTCCTTGGTGCGCAAGGTAGCGCCCGTCAGTTTCAGATACGTGAGGCGCCTGCCCGAATCGTCACGAGAAATTTTAAAAACCTTTGCGCCGAAAATTGTTTTGGAATAAAGCGGCTCTTTGGTGTAACGGTGGAATCCTGAAAGAAAATCCGCAACACCCTGCATCTTTAAGGCAGAGCCGAAAAATGCAGGGAAAATACGCCTGCTTGCGATGGCTTCCGAAACCGATGCGTCGGAAAGCGCGCCCGACGCGAAAAACTCGTCCATCAGCTCCTCGTCACAGGCGGCCGAGTTTTCATCTTTTGCGCCTGTATCCGTGAAGTCGACGATATTGGGTGAGAGCTCGCGCCTTAAATTTTCGAGCATTTCCTTACGGGTGGTGTAGGCAATGTCTGTTTTATTTATGAAAACAAATACAGGAATGTCGGAGGCGGAAAGAAGGTGCCATAGGGTTTTAACGTGGGATTGAACGCCCTCCGGCGCGCTTATAACGAGAATTGCGTAATCAAGAATGGAAAGCGCTCTTTCCGCCTCGCAGGAAAAATCTATATGACCGGGGGTGTCAATCAGGGTAAAGTCGGTATCAAGATAGTTAAAACGCGCCATTTTAGAGAAAACGGTTATGCCGCGCTCTCTTTCGATGGAAAAATTGTCAAGATGCGCGTCCTTTGAATCAACTCGGCCGAGGCGGTCGGTTGCGCCGGAAGAATATAAAAGCCCCTCGGAAAGAGTGGTTTTCCCCGCATCGACGTGCGCAAGTATACCAAAGGTGATTTTTCTCATACCGCGGTTCCTCCGATTTTTCCTTTCCAATTAATGAATAATGCTTTTGCAAGCGCAAAAGCATTATTGTCGTATAAAATTAAATTTTTGACAACCCCTAGCACCCGTGTCGGTTATTTTTCAACAATATGCAAAGTTTTGTTTACAACAGAATCGCATGCCTTGACGCTGGTTTGCCTGATTGCCATGATGCCAAGACCTATGCTTTCGATAACGTGCCTTGGCGGAAGGGGCAGCCCCTTCATTTCCTTTGCGTTAATCTGCTTGGATTTTGAAACTACCGAGATGTATCTATCGTATACCGTTGAATTAAGAATCGCAAAAAGACCGAATGCGAGTCGGGGGCAAATCTCGGTGTTTTTGTTCTTCATATCGATAAAGTTTACCTTGTTGTGTGTGCTTATGTATTTGCTTTCGGGAAGCTGGGCGGCAAGGTATATCGCCGCATTGACGAATCTCTCGTCGCTCTTTGCAGGAATACGCTTTATAATAATCATATTCCTGTTCTTTTGCATAAGAGATTTTTTGAGGGGCGCAATATACTGTCCCTTTATATTTTTGCCCGGGAATGCTATCGTGCCGTTTCTCATCGCATTATGACGGATAAGGGGAACCGTGCCCTCTCTTGCCGTGTCGAAAATCATACCGGGACACTTTGAATCAACGACAAGACCTGTTGAAATTTTAAGTCCGAGTGTGGTAAGAGTTTCGGGCATTGAAGAAATGAACTTAACGATTTTGGCATCGTCAACGCTCTTCGGCAGGGTTATAGCTCCCGTATCCGTATCGACGATGAAGCCGTAGTGCATATCGGGGAGCTGAACGAAGCCTCTGCCCTCCTCATACGATGAGGAAACTTTGACAACGTCGTTCTTTTCGGCCTTTTTATAATGAATTATAAATTTGTTTTTAAGAGGAATTGCGCGCTTTGCGTTTTTTTGCTTTCCGACAAAAAGGTGGACAGCTTCGAGCGAGAGCTCGTCCTTGATTTTTTTGCGAAGCGGGGCGAGAGCCGAGGCGCTTGCATAGGTTGTCGGCAAGGTCATAACGAGCTGACCGTTATCTTCAAGATGCTTTGCGGCAAGTGTGAGGAAAAGAAAAGCCGCGCTTACTTTGAGCTGGGTTATCCCGCCCACAGCTTTTGCCTCCTCGGAATCCTTTTCGCAAAGCTCTGTCGGGGGATTTGAAATTATGAGGTCGAATTTCTCGGGAACGGTATCGAAGTAGGTAACCGTGTAATGATTTTTCGACTCCGTGATATAGTTTTCGTCGTTTACCGTGACGAAAAGGCGCACGTTATAATCGTGGCGGCACTTTTTGCGTATTCTTTCAAGATTGTCTTCAAGCATTGGAAGAAAATCGGGATTGTTTTCGTAGCAAGTAATGAAAATCTGACGGCATGAAGGACAGCTCTTGCAGATTTTTTCTATTACTGCGGCAGAAAGAATGCCCGTTCCGGCGCCCGGGTCGAGAACGGTATAGGTTTCCTTGTCAGCCGCGAGGAGAAAGGAGTCCGCCATAATACGGGCAGTATCCTTTTTCGTGAAAAGTCTTCCAAGACGGACGTTTTCCGCTTTGGATTTCTCTCTTATAAGTTTTCCCGTATTTCTTACTGCGAGGTTAAGCATATTGACAAGCTCCTTTCGGAAAAAGGCATAAAGGATTAAATTTCTGCCTTGAATTTTCTTTAATTATTTTAGCACAAAAATTTGGCAGTTTCAAGTGTTTTTAGAGTTTTTTATATAAAAATATTGCAAAAGCCGATAATTAGTGGTATAATTACTACAAAAGAAGTATTTTTATTATTTTGGAGTCAGTTATGCCACAGAAAAAGAAAACGCGTCTTCGTTTCCTGCATTGCAGCGATATACATCTTGACTCTCCGTTTGTGGGTCTTTC